>BNUG01000012.1 GCA_025997195.1 Clostridia bacterium
AATCTACTTCTTTGTCACGATTGCTTCCATCCCGCCAAAAATAGGTGTTGCTTCCCGGGAAGCCTCCCTTATTATGGGCTTGTTTAAAATATTCCGAGAGGATTTCTGAGTAGCATAGGTTCTCATTCCGTCATTGATGAAGCGCAGCGCGCGCCCGAGATATTTTCATACATTCAGACCATTGTGGACGAACAGAACGAATCCGGAATGTTTGTCCTTTCCGGTTCGCAAAACTTTCTGCTATTGAAAACAATATCGCAATCCTTGGCCGGCAGAGTCGGCATTTTGTCGTTGCTGCCATTTAGCTTTCGTGAGTTGACGCACACAAATCTGATTGCGAATGATGTAAATCTGAGAATGTGGAGTGGCTTTTATCCAAGACTGATCACACAGGCAGTGAACCCGGCGGATTTTTATCCAAACTATATCAGTACCTATGTGGAACGGGATATCAGGGAGGAGACCGGCGTACATGATCTGAACAAGTTCAGTTCCTTTATCCGAATTTGCGCACAGGGCGCCGGCACGCCCACCAATCTTGCATCGATTGGAAATCTCGTAGATGCGGATGCCCGTACGGTATCCTCCTGGCTGAATATACTGGAGGAGAGCTATATCATTTTTCGGCTAAGACCTTATACCCGAAAAGTCATCCCCAGATATTCAAAAAAACCCAAACTATATTTTTATGATACCGGTCTGCTTGCGAATTTGCTTCAAATAACGGATGTCAGCATGCTCTCTTCCCACAGTTTGCGCGGCATGATTTTCGAAAACATGATTATCTCGGAATATTTTAAACAAGCCCATAATAAGGGAGGCTTCCCGGGAAGCAACACCTATTTTTGGCGGGATGGAAGCAATCGTGACAAAGAAGTAGATTTCATCATAGATAAATCCACGGTATTGAAACTATACGAAATAAAATCATCCGAAACCGCGAAAAATAAATTCGCCGACAATCTTTTTCTCTTTGAGAAAAATGCAGGCACCATAAGCTGTGAAAAGAATGTGATTTACAATGGCCCGAACACATTCACAAAAAACGAAATCAACTTCAAGAATTTAAAGACAGACTTGTTTGATTGAACCACCCGGCGACATTTTCTTCGCAAAGCGCTCCCGGTAAATCTATATGATGTTCAGCGGTCTCTCCCTCACCGGGGGGCGATGAAAGTCAGCATAAGGTTTGCCCCGGGGTGGTATATTCTGTTCTATTCTTATCATACGATAGGGTCAGCATTATTGTAGGCAGTAAAATGCGGAAAAAAATTTTATAAAATTTGTCAAATAAATGTTTAAAATCGTCATATTTGAGGTAAATACCAGTATCAACACAAGTAAATAGGAACTTTCGTCGGGGAAATCCCGATGGAAAGCCCCGAAAATTCAACGTTTGTAAAAACGTAATGATTTAAGAAAGGAGCAGGAAATGTACACACATTCCAAAAAGACAAGCAACGTCGTCTTTCACAGACTGCTCGTTGCACTACTCATTCTGACAATGACCCTCGGGTATTCCCTGACGGGCTTTGCCAGTGTTTGGGCAGACGACACGCCCGTGGAGGTAACGGATCCGGCAGAGGCGCCCGATCCCGAGCCGACGCCCGATCCCGCTACGGTGGAGGAAACCGCAGAAGACCCCGCACCGGAGCCTGAGCAAGAACTCGCCCCGGCATCAGCGGAAGCTTCTGCGGAAGAAACAACCGACGCGCCCATAACAGAAAATGCTCTTGTTGCGCCTATGGCAGTACCGGAAGAGACAGTGGTCGCCCCGGAAGCAATCAATCCTCCGGAGGTTGTGAATCCGGACAGCCACAAACTCAACATTGACTATGTGCGCTTTGTGAACGAGACGGTAGGCGATCCTGTCCACGCAGACCGCGTATACTTGGATCTGGTATCCGGAGACGCTTTCAACATCGCATCCCCGGCAATAGCAGGATTTACGATCGTAGGCGCTTTGGTCGACAATGTACGCAATGACAGCATCCTTTCCGGTACGAAAAACGTGGTCGGCACGATGCCGAACGCCGAACGAAACGTGAAAGTTCTGTATGCACCCAATCCAGCCAGCTACAAAGTAGAATACTACTTCCAGAAGCAAGGCACAGAAGCCTTTGCAGGCGGCGAGCCGGTTTATGAATGGGATACAACAGTTGATAAGTCCGGTAAAGTAGATACCGCGATCACGGCAGCGGATGTGCTTCTTTCCACCGTCCCCGTAGGCTACGAGCTTTCAGCCCGTCAAGCCGGCAATGCCGTGTTTGGCACCGTAGCGCTGAACAATGCAACGGTAGTAAAAGTCTACTACGACCTCAAAGCCGTCTATGTGACCTTTGACGCTCTGGGCGGCAGCTTTGTATCGCCCATCGCCGCACATTTTGGCGATACCGTCAGCCTGACGGGAAAGACGTCCGCAGCGTCGAAAGACCATCAGGATCAGACATTCGAAAAGACTTTCTACGGCTGGACGCTGAATAGCGGGACGGCCACGTCGGCCACGCCGGCCGCGCCGATCACGGAACTGACTTTGAATGAAGCCGTATTGAGCAAAGGGACTACCGTCACGCTTTATGCCAATTGGGTCGGCGACGACAAGGTCGTTTACCGTGTAGCGTATTGGTTAGAAAACGTGGATTCTACGAATCAGGATCTTCCCGCCAACTATAGCTTGGCGAATCTTTCTCTGGCGAACCTGATCGACAAGAGCGTAATCACCGGTTCGATCTACGACATCATTCCCGACACCGGGGTGGACGGACAGAACCTGAAACCAAGCTATGAAGGTTTTGCGCTCTACAAAAAGGGCGATGTCCCAGTCAAGAACGGTGACGGAACCTATACGCAAAATGTTTACTACAGCCGCAACACCTACACGCTGAAAGCGTATGGATGGAATTGGAGCAACAACTCGTATGTCGAACTTAAATCACAGTCATTCAAGTACGGCGCAAGCCTGGCCGCATTCTGGGCGGATCCGGTCGTAAGCGGAAAGACCTATTCTCTGACGAAAGCGACCGGCGCCGATCCTTCCAACCAATGGGCGAGCGGGACACTGGCCGGATATCCCAACGTAAATGGTTCGGGCCAGTATACGGTGCCGGTCACCATGCCGGATCCGGGTAAAATCGCCGATGACGAGGGTACGGTTACTACACTGAAAGTATGGGATTTCCTATCCAGCAAAAACGGCCAACAAAATTCCGCGAGATACAGAGATCAACTGTATGTGTATCTGGAAAAGGTTTCTTCCAATGACGCAACAGAAATAACGAATTATGAACAAGTTGAGAGTCGCCCTGTGACGCATATGTCAGGACAGCACACTACGGCAGCGACAGCCTATTTGGCGGAGCAGCGTCCCGGCTTCACGCTCAATACAAGTCTCAGCGACGATGCTTTTGCAGTCAAAAATACTACGCCTCATGTTTCTGATAATGTGACGGAGTACGGCTACAACAGTAGTACCGGCGGGGCTACGCCGGCAAATACGCTGACTGTCTACTATACGCGCAATACCACTACGGTCAACTTCTATGCCAGCGCGGCAGATTTCCAAGCCGGAAAGGTGACATACAGCCTTAAGGGCCTGTATGAGAGCGACATTGATTGGACAGAAGTGAAGGCGCTGCAAAACAATGACGCGAATGAAATGTTCGACGGTTGGTTTACCAACCCGGGAAACATCGGCAACGTCGTAGACCCGACCACGCTGGCAACTTTCCCCGCACAGACCACGACATCGGTCTTTGCCCACTGGAAGGCCGCCGAGCTGGTTGATGTGCGGTTTATCGATGATGAAAACACGGTGGATACTACGAAACAGGTCTATGCCGGTCAAAACATCAATACCGCCGGCATCGGCCAGGATTGGACTTGGCTTGCCCCGACAAGTGCAAACAAGGGATTCCGCGGTTGGTTTGAGAAAGATGCTACGGCACCCTTCTCGTTAGACGGAACGATTACAGAACCTACGACGCTCTATGCACAGTGGTCGGAAAAACTGGATTATGTGGTCCGCTATCTGAAGCACGATATTGCTGCGGGTACCTACAGCGAGTATGCTCCCAGCAAATTGTATCCCGACGCCGGTCCTGCCGGGTTCGCGATCACCGCGACGCCTGTAATTGATCCGGCAGACAAAGTGTGGTTCCCAACAACGCTTTCGCAGAGCCTTACGCTTCAGACGAACATGACCAACAACGTCATCACCTTTATCTACACGGAGCAGCCGGAAGTCGCGTATGCCACCGAGTTCATCCTGGTAGATGAAAACGGCGACCAGATTGAGTCTTTGGGAAGGATCGATCGCAAGACGCGCAATGACCAGGTGTTCATCCGGGCCTTGACCCTCATCGGCTATGATCTTCACGCCGATCAGGACATCAGCACCGCTGCCTGGCAGAGCCTGCTGGTCGACGGCCGGCTCACAGACGGCAAGGTCTTCACCTACAAGTATGTCGTGAAAACAGATGAGCGCCCGCAGCCTCTGAGCATTATCTACGATGCCAACGGCGGCACCGGTGCGGTACCGGAAGATCCGACATCCTACTTCCCCGAAAATACTGCCGATGTGCTGACGACCCCGGTTCCGACCCGGACGGCATACACCTTCGGCGGCTGGGGGCTCACACCCAACGGCAGCCAGGCTGTTCAGCAGGTAACATTTGCGGACAGAGACATCACGCTCTACGCGATCTGGACGCCCGTTGTGACGATAACGACAACGGATCCTGAAGATCCGATCATCGTCGATCCTCAGGTCGTCGTGACACCTCCGGTCGTAACGCCCTTGGTGGCACCCCCGGCTCCGGCCCCGGCTGCTCCGGTCGCCGCACCGGCAACGGTCACGACCGTAGAGCAAGATGCGACTCCGGCGGCAACCACGACGCTCCCGGACGGCGCGACTCCGCTCTCGGTTAAGACGGCCTGGGCGCTGTTCAACCTGATCCTGACCATCGTGACCGTGCTCATCATGGTAGCCCTGCTCCTGACCTACTTCGCACGGCGCAGGGAAGACGAAGAGTTCGAGCATGACCTCGATCACGAAGAGCGCGTCAAAAAGCACCTCGGTGTACGCCTCATCAGCATCGCCGCAGCGGCCATCGCGATCATCCTGTTCGTCCGCACGGAGGACATGAACGCGCCGATGCAGCTCATGGACAACTGGACGGTATGGCATATCGTCATCACGGCGGCGGCGGTCATCCTCGCGATCTTCGCGAAGAAATCCTACAAAGCCGAAGACATTCGCGAAGTAGAAGCCTAAGCCACACAAAAAAGTTATAAGATATGGATTCGCCGATCAAGTCGACGAATGACGAAAAGAAAAAAGCCCCGGAACCCGGGGCTTTTTTCAATATGGGTACGTCAGTATTTATATCTAAACGGAATTTTTGACAAGCCAAGAGAATCCCTTGACGGGCATCCTTGTGTAATAATTGCACAAAACAAAACATCCCGCTGTGCTATACTCCACACTTTACTCCCCCCTCGTCCGCTCATAAGTAAAAGTCAGCACTTTCCCATACGCCTCCATATCCCGCATTTGCCGGATGGCCATCCGCTCATAGTCCATCCTGATGATATCCCAGGTCTCTCTGGCCCGCACATCCGATCTGCGGTCTGCGAGATCATAGCGGTCTTTCAGCACAGCCCCGAACCAATCGGCCGATTTTTCGGCGCCGGACTTGTTGAGGTGCAGACCGCCGTCATAGGTATCGGTTTCAAAATCGAGCCCGATTTCCCCCGACCGCGCAAGCAAATTGGTGTACAGCAGATGGTGTTCTTCCGCATAGTCTTGTATTTGATCGTCCCACTCGGGATACCAGAAGGGATAGATCGTAGGGGCTTTGACCAGAACAAGTTCCGCGCCCCTGCTCTCACACAATTCCCGCATACGGTCAAGCCACCGATAATTGCTGTCCGGCAAACTGTAATCCCGCAGGCGGGGGGCTTTCGGCACAATGTCCGCAGGCTTCACATCGACGCGCATATAGTAGCCGTTGTGCGTCACAAGATCGCGCCGGAAAAAGTACCGGAAATCCTCGGCGCTCAGTTCGTCCCAGCGATCGTGATAGCGCAGCAGGGGGAACAGATAGGACAGGGTGCTGTCAACCTCGGTCTTTGACGCTTCGATGGCGTCGAACTTCGCCCGGCTCCACCGCATGCCGTCAAGGTTCAGTCTGTTGTAGGCTTCGCTTGCCGGTACGGCGTCCTTCATTGCGAGCACATTGAAGACGACGATCTCCGGCGTTTCCACACGCAGGGTATCTTCCAGTAAATAATAGGACTGCCATACAAGTTGGTTCGGCCCGCCCCGGATATAGGAGGTTATCCCGTGTTTTTCATAGAGCGTTACCGGGGAGAAATTTTCATAAACTTCGCAGTCCCCGAGGAACAGCACTTGGTTTTCGTGTTCGGCCCTGTAATACTCTCCGATCATCGCCCCTTCCTGCAAAGAAGTCATATACTTTGGCGTGAGCAATCTTTGGATGCCAAAAAAGAGGACGGCGCAAATCAGGACGGCTAAGGCGGCCCAAATGACCCTAGAATTGATTGTAGATAAATTGTTTCGCTTCATAACCGATACCATAGGCTCCGAATACCAAATTTACACCCTGCTTACTCGGCAGGAGGCTCAACCATCCGTTCGCCACAGTGCATTTTTTTGTATAATAATAATAACACAGCCCCCGCGTTTTCAATTCAAGAATTTCGCTTTTCCCCCGTTTTCGTGCATACTGCGATTAGAAAATCGTGCCCGTGATACAAAGCATTGGTTATGAGCTGTCCCCGGTGCACCCCCGTCATTCGCAGAATTGCCCTACCTCAATCATTCTTTCCATAAGACAGAAAGCCTATCTCTGCATCCTGCTGAAGGCCGGTTATAACATACAACAGATATTTATGCATACGAGAGAATAGGGTTCGCCGTCCACTTCATATTGCTTGTTTTTTAATGGCGGGTTCTTAACGAATGAGATTCTATCTGACAAAAAATTCGAGAAGCTGTTGACTGAAAAAGGTTTGTAATTGGAAACGTCGGCGCATAAAATGCAAATTTTGCGGTGTCAGAGTATTACTTCCTCAATAACACATTCGTGTGCCCGCGTGTCCTTGTCGTAGTTCACGCCGACCAAGAGCAAATTGCCCTTATATTCCTCAAGTGCCTGAAAATATTGTTTGTCTTTGATCTGCGCGATAGCGCCCCCGGCGTCCCTGTTCCATTTCAGTTCAACGATCATCGCGGGCTTGTCAGCATAACGCTTTCGCGGGATGAACACCATATCCGCAAAGCCCTTGCCCGTCGGCATTTCGCGGATGACCGTATAATAATTCCTTGCCGTGTAGTAGGCGAGCGACAGGGTATAGGAGAGAGCGTTTTCATCGTTGTAGGTCAAATGCGCATTCTCTAAATGCGCGTTTTCAATACCTGACGCCACGCGCGCCGCATCAAGCGCCCACGTCGCTTTCATCAGGTCGTCCGACGCAAGAAGCGCCGCTTCGACCGCTCCCCATCCGATACCGCTCACTGCGTTGAAAAACTCGTCAAAGACCTCCTTGTTCGGGATAAAGACTTCCTTGCTTGTCTTATCGTAGCCCAGATAACCCAGATGAACAAGCAGCGTCAGCACATCATCGGAACCGCCGAAACTCACCATGTCATTTGCAAATTTGCCTGTATTGATTTGCTTTCGTCCGCCTGCCAAAAGTTCGACGACCGTGTCTTTCAATCCATCAATATTCATCTCGATATACACGAGCAGAGCCTCATAAGTTTCGGTACTGTTCCAGTAATTGAACAATTCGTGGTCGAGCATGGCGTCTACAACAGATTTGGGGCTGTAGATCGCAAGCCCGTCACCAAGCCGATAACCGTTGTACCACGCGGATACTTCTTCGTAGTCCATATCAAAACGTTCGCAAAGTCCGCGGACTTCCGCATCCGTGAATCCCATATATTCCGCGAGCTGTTTCGGGTTCGTCATCGAAACTTCAGCAAACATATTCAGTGCCGAGTGGGTACCGTATTTCCGGATCGGCAGGATACCCGTCATATACGCAAGCGCGATCGCTTCATTGTCCTTCATGAAATTCCGCAGGAAATCGAGATATTTGTCCTGCGCGTCTTTGCTGTTTTTGTGTACACGGAAGATGCAGTCCCATTCGTCGATGATGACGACAAAGGACTTCCCCGTCTGCTCCGCGATGTCGCGCAGCGTACGGAACATATCGCCCGGTCTGCGAAATTTGCAGTCCGGATATGCGTCAAGCATTTCCTCAAGCAGTGTTTCCTCTATGTCGGCAATCATCCCTTCTATGTCTTTCGAGCCGCTCAAAAAATTCTGCATATTCAGGAATATCACATTGTATTTGTTCAGATGTGTTTCAAACGAGGGGTCGCTTTCGATTTTCAGCCCCTTGAACTGCGCCCGCGAATCGTAGTCACAGCAGTAGTACGCCGCGAGCATATTTGCCGCCATGGATTTTCCGAAGCGTCTGGGTCTGCTGACACAGAAAAAGCGCCGTTCTGTGTCGAGTACGGAATTCGCGTAAGAAATCATTCCGGTCTTATCCACATAGATTTCGGAGTTCAACGATATCTGAAAACCTTTATTTGTCCGATTCAAAAAATGACCCATGTCATTCACCCCGCCTTCCCGGTCGTTCCTTGTCCCTAGTTTACCACATTACCGTTTCGTTGAAAGCATAAGCACTATGGAGAACCTGATGCGACCCTAGAACTGATTGTAGATAAATTGTTTCGCTTCATAACCGATACCATAGGCTCCGAATACCAAAGTGAGGAAAAAGAGGACGGCAGTCTGCATCAGGCAGATTCGAACGGAGAAGTCCTGCGCGTTCTGCGCGTCCTGCGCGGCAGCCGTACGGCGGGAAATCACGCCTACGAGAATCGTCAGACAGACGCCGGCGCCCGCGCACAGCACATCCGGAACCGCCAGGCCGATTTCCGCCAAACCATCCAAACCGCCGTCAAGCAATAGGGAAAACCCTCCCTTCGAAAAGACCGAGGCAAAAGCGCCCAGCGCTTCCCCGACGCCGTGATAGATGTCGAAGGCATTGATGAAGGCCATCAGGAAAAAGGTAAAGGCGATCTGTATTCCGTGAAAAACGGCGGTTCCGGCAAACTTCGTATTTTTTTCAAAGCGCTTGTACAGCGGCATGAGTTCCTGCAGCAGGATGATCACGATTCCGTTTGCGAGGCCCCAGGCGACGAAATTCCAGGCGGAGCCGTGCCAGACGCCAATGGTCACCCACAAGATCAGTGTCACGAGAGCCACATGGATGCGTACGCTCGCTTTCGCGCCAAAGAGTTTCTTGAATGGTTTTGTGACCGTCGTCATAAACTTCGACGAATTGAGCGGGTAGAACAGATAATCCCGAAACCATGTTCCCATCGTGATATGCCAGCGACGCCAGTAATCCATGATCGAACGTGCGTAGTACGGGCTGTTGAAGTTCTCGCTTACGCGGACGCCCATCATGCGCGCGGCGCCGATGGTGATGTCGATACCGCCCGTAAAATCCGCATACAGCGTTACCGCGTAGAGGATTATGGCAAGGAAGACATAGCCGCCTGCGTATTTGTCCGGATCCGCCGCCAGAAGCAGCATCGCCGGCATCAGACGGTCGGCAATCACGAGCTTTTTGAAATAACCCCAAAGTACACGCCTCAGGCCAAGGGAAAATTCCTTTGTCTGAAAGGGCTGCCGCTCAAAAAGCGTCTTGCGCAAGTCACTGAAACGGCTGATCGGGCCTTGCACGATTTCCGGGAAATACGATACGAATACGGCGATCTCAAGCAGACTGCGCGTCGCCGTACCCGAGTTCTTGCTTCTGTAAGCATCCACGACATAGGAGATCGCCTTGAAAGTATAGAAGGAAATTCCCATCGGAAGGATGGGGGAAACGGCGGTATATTTGCAAACCGCAAGGATGCCGAGATTCAGGAGCACAGCGAAGAGCATATATTTTTTCTTGGCGGCTTTGATTTGGCGCGCGTAAGACTTTGGGTCAAAATCCGGCAGGTTCGCATCCTTTGGGTTTTCACCCAGACGCGAAAGATCATCGATCTTGCGTCCCGCCGCCCAGGAAGTGACGATGGTCACCGCAAGACAAATCAGCCCCTGCCACCCGGAAAAAGCGTAAAACACGATGTTGGCGATCAATACGACCACAGGCTTTGCGGCGCGCGGTAATAAATAGTAGGCAAAAACAACAATCGTCAAAAATAGAACGAAGCCGAATGAGGTGAAAAGCATATTTTAGCGGTATCCTTTGCCCGTCTAATCGTCGAGCCTGTTGATCAGGGCATAAAGAGCTGCGGTGGAGTTGAAATTATCAGGGATGATTTCCTCCGGCGGGATCGTGACGCCGAGGCTGTCCGCAATAGAGGCGATCAGCGTAATGATGTCAAACGAATTGAGGATTTTTTCATCGACCAGATTCGTTTGCGATTCGAAATCCACCTCCGGGTGTAATTCCCTGAGCAGTTGCAATAGTTCATTCATGAGAACCCCTTTTCACTGATTCACCAAAAATCCGTAGCAATTCTTTCCTGTCTGTCTTGCCGCTTTCCGTATAGGGGAAGGCGTCCAGGCGCGTTACTTTCGAGGGTTGCATATAACGCGGCATCAGCGCCTTGACCTGCGTTTCCGCCGTTTCCGCTTCCACCGTACCGAGATAATACAATATGATACCACCTTTTTCTTTGATATAAAAACAGCAGGCGGCCTCTATTCCTTGCACACGCAGCGCCGCGGCCTCAATTTCGGGGAGGTCGATCCGGTATCCCATGTGCTTGATCTGAAAATCCTTACGCGCCAAAAAGTGCAAGTCCCCATCCCCATCGTAGTGTGCGAGATCCCCGGTGCGGTAGATCACCTCACGCCACAAAGGGTTCAGCGGATTTTGGACAAAGACGGCGGCGGTCTGTTCCGGATCGCAGAAGTAACCAAGAGAAACGCCGGGGCCGGATACGCAGATCTCGCCTGTTTCCCCCGCCGTCTCCGGTTCAATAAGCTGATTTGTTTCGGAAAGCAAAAATACCCGTGCGTTGTCAAACGCCTTTCCGATCGGCAAGGCGGCGTCCTCCGGAAAATCTTTCGGCACTTCAAAATAGGTGGTGTAGCCGGTAGTCTCGGTCGGGCCGTAGCAATGGAGGAAGCGGGTATCCGCGAGCGCCCTGCGCCAGTTTGTCAGATGTTTGGGCGGCATCACCTCCCCGCCGAAAATGACCGTTTCGAGTTTCGGCATTTCCTTTTTCAGTATGCCAAGACTCGACAGGATGACCAAGGCGGAGGACACCCAGTTGAGCGTATTGACGCCGGTTTCGCGCATGAATTCCACAAGTCTGACCGGAGACAGAAACCACTCTTTCGGCAGGAATACGCAGCGGCACGAGAACAGGAGCGGAAACCAAACTTCCAACAGACAAAAGTCCACACACAGTGCCACCTGCAGACCCAATACGGTACCGGAGTGCGGCCGGATGATCGCCGCCGCCGCTTCGAGATAACTGATCACATTCCCGTGGCTCGCGACGATCCCCTTTGGCGTTCCCGTGGATCCGGACGTGAAAATGACATAGGCCGGATCGGTAGGGACGCTGTTTTTCCTTGCGCCGGCAAGCGCGGCCTTGTCGGGCGGCGTCTCCAAAAGCGTTTCATAATCGAGGATTTCATAGGCGTCCCCATACGTTTCCCGGGTGAATTCCACTCCAAAATCAGAGAGGATGGCCGCGGGTTTTGTCTTTTCCAAAATGCTGCGTATGCGATGAATCCCCATCTCTTCGTCGAGCGGAATGAAATAATTCGACGACGAAAGTACGCCAAACGCCGCCGCGATGGCGGCCGGACTGCGTTTCATCAGCACCGCGACCGGTTTGCCTTCCCCGCGTTCCCCGAACTGGAGCAGCGCAGTGCCGATGGCCGCCGCCGCATCCGCCGCTTCCTGAAATGTCATCGCGCGCTCCCTGTCCTCGTAGGCAACGCGGTCAGGCCAATTTTTTGCGGTCTCGTTAAGCCAATCGATCAAATGATTGTTCATTCCACCACCGCCGGATACTCTTCTTTTACATAATCATAGTAGTGCAAACGATAGGGGCTCAGCATCTCACTATATTCACGGGATTTGCTGTCGGTAAACAGAAAGCCGTCGTAAGGGAGATAGGTCGGACAGGCGTCGAAATGATACCAGCCACCGTCGATCTTGACGAGATTCCACACATGAATCACATCCGCGCCGGGGATGCGCCATATGCGCATGTTTGGTATTTCCACGCGCGTGAGCATTGCCTCACTGAGGGCGGCAATGGTATAGCAGTTTCCCCGGCTCCGGCTAAGGCCGTAATACGCGTCTTCCCATAGTGTTTGGTCTTCCGGCGCGGCCGTGTAACGAATATTGTCATAGATCCACCGATAGATCGCGTGGGCTTTCTCCCGTTGGCTCATCCCCTCCGTGATGATTTGGCCAAGAACCTCGTCTTCCAGTTCAATGACCTGCTGCATTTCGGCGGTGATTACTTTTAACTCGATCGTAACAGAGGCTTCGTTGCCGCTTTGGTCGGTCGCCCGGTAGACGACCGGGTATACACCGACTTCGGACGCGTTCACGGCAGACGCGTCGATCTCAAGTTTCACCGCCGGATCAAAGTCGTCCGTCACCGTCACACCGCTGCGGTATTGCACCGTGTCATTTACGGAAATCTCCTTGTCCCCCGCCCCCAAAATCTCAGGCGGCGTCACATCGAACACCCCGGCGCTGCAGGAAATCTCCTGCCCATATATTCGGAGGCTGTATGGGTAGAAGTAGCAGCCGTTCTCCGCGTCATAGACAGGCACGTCCGAGATGAGGGAAAGCGACGCGGCGCCCGCGTCCGCCGGATCGCGCAGGAACCGCGCCGCGCTTACCTGATCGAGGCCGGTTCCCTTGTCAAGCAGGATACGGCTTGAACCGGCAAGTATACGCAACTGAGCCGTCAGTGTCCTTTTGTTTCCCCGGGCATTTTGGAGCCGGATCTCCACTTCGCTCTCCCCCGGTTCCGCTGTATTTACCTCGCTCACAAAGCGCGCATGAACCATAGAGCCGGCCTCGTTTTTCTTCGCGTCTTTGAGTGTCTGCTCCTCTACCAATACTGCGTCCGCTTTTCCGTTTCTGACGTCTGTCAAAAACATTTCCGGCGTCAGCGTTTCGTTTTGAAACGAGATCACACCTAAGGCGTTTGCGTTTGGCCGCGAAAACCCAAAACCGCCGCCCTTGAAAAGAAAGACAAGCAGCAGAAGAACAACGATTACGAACAAAAAGATCAGGAAGCGGCGGATTCGGCGGATTTTTCTGTTACGCCTGCGTTTGCGCCTGCTGCGCATGGCATTGGATTGCGTTTCTCCCGCTTCCCTACGCCGTGGCTGCCGCTTCATCCTCTTTGAGATACAAAATCTCGACGGGGCATTTCTTTGCGCAGAGTCCGCAGGCGACGCACTTGCTCGGCACATTCCGGTCCGCCGCCTTGACCATGACGCCAAACGGGCAGGCCTCTACGCACTTGCCGCAGTCCACGCATTTGGCCTTGTCGATCAGATAGACGCCCTTGGGGTTCGCCGCGATCGCGCCCGCCTCGCAGACCTTCGCGCACTTGCCGCACTGGACGCAGACGACGACCTTCGGCGCGCCGTCCTTGTTTTCGATGCGCAGGGCCGAAAGGTTTTCCCCGCCGTAGCGCTTGTAATACGCCTCCGCACACACGATCTCACACGTCAGACACGTCATGCACGCGCCCTGGTCCGTCACTGCCAATTTTTTCATAAGCTAAATTCTCCTCTCTCGCAATCCCGTCATCCCCGGGATATTCCTTCTGTCACTCCCGCCACATTCCTTCTGTCATTCCCACCCTTCCGGCTCCTACACCAGTGTCACGCGATGGTACGTCTTCTTTCCTTTTTTGAATAATAATGTCCCTTCAAGGAAGTCTGTTTCTGTGAGCACCGCTTTCGGATCACCTGCTTTTTCGCCGTTGATTGTCAGTCCGCCCTGTGTTATGGTGCGGAAGCCTTCGCCGTTACTGGCGGCTAAGCCCACCTCGCGCAGCAGGGTCACCAAGCCGAGGCCCTCACCCGCAAGCCGCGTCCGGTCTAATTCCGAAGTCGGCACATTGCCGAATCCGCTTTCTCCGTCCGCACCGCCGCCAAAGAGCGCCCGCGCCGCGTCCTGCGCTTTGTCGGCTTCGGCCTCGCCGTGAACGAGTTTCGTCACCTCGTAAGCCAGCACCTCTTTCGCCTGGTTGATCGCCGCGTCCTCAAGTGCGGAAAGCCGTTCGACTTCCTCCATCGGCAGGAAGGTCAAAAGCGCCAGGCAATGGTGCACATCCGCGTCCTCGACATTGCGCCAGTATTGATAGAAATCATAGGGCGAAGTTTTCGCAGGGTCGAGCCAAAGCGCGCCCGCCTGCGTCTTGCCCATCTTCTTGCCTTCGCTCGTCGTCAGCAGCGAGAAGGTCATGCCATAAGCCTGCGCCCCCGCTTCGCGCCGGATCAAATCGACGCCGCTGATGATATTCGACCACTGGTCGTCGCCGCCAAACTGAATCCGTACGCCGTGACGCCGGTAGAGTTCTAAAAAGTCATAACTCTGCATGAGCATGTAGTTAAATTCGAGGAACGAAAGCCCCTTCTCCATACGCGCCGCGTAACACTCCGCCCGCAGCATATTGTTGACGGAAAAATGCCGCCCGATGTCGCGGATGAAGTCGATGTAATTGAGATCGAGCAGCCAGTCCGCGTTGTTGACCAAAACGGCCTTGCCCGGTTCCGCCGGCTTTCCGTCCGGCCCGAAAACGCCGAAATCCAAAAAGCGTTCAAACAGTTTCACAAACTGCCGCCCGTTGGCCGCGATCTCCTCGCGCGTGATCATCTGCCGCATGTCCGTGCGTCCCGAGGGGTCGCCGATCATCGTCGTGCCGCCGCCCACCAAGACCACCGGCGTGTGGCCGAATTTCTGCATCCACATCATGACGAGGATCTGCATGAAGTGACCGACATGCAAACTGTCCGCCGTCGGGTCAAACCCGACATAGAAACTCACCTTCTCTTCGGAAAGCAGTTTGCGGATCTCTTCCTCATGCGTCGTCTGCCGGATAAACCCGCGCGCCTTCAGCACATCAAATACATTATCTTGCGTCGTCATATACACTCCCTGTCATTCCCGCGCAGGCGGGAATCCATACTACTGTCATTCCCGCGTAGGCGGGAATCCACATTACTTCAAACTATAAAGCCGATCTCCCGCGTCGCCCAGCCCCGGCACGATGTATGCATGATCGTTCAGATGGCTGTCCTTTGCCGCGATGTAAATATTGACGTCCGGATGCGCCGTCTGCAGGACTTCGATTCCTTCCGGCGCCGCGATGAGGCAGACAAAACTGATGCGCTTTCCGCCGCGCTCTTTAATGAAATCGACCGCCGCCGCCGCGCTGCCGCCCGTCGCGAGCATCGGATCGAGCACGATGATCTGCCGCTGTTCGATGTCTTCGGGCAGTTTACAATAATACTCGACCGGCTTGTGTGTGTCCGGATCGCGGTAAAGCCCGATGAAGCCGACACGCGCCGAAGGCACGAGGTCGAGGAAGCCGTCCACCATGCCGAGCCCCGCCCGCAGGATTGGCACGAGCGCCAAATCCGAGTCGCGCAGCATCTTCACCGTCGTCTTCGCGACCGGCGTTTCGATCTCCACGTCCTGCAGCGGCAGGTCCCGCGTCACCTCATAGCCCATCAGCAGCGAGATTTCTCGCACGATCTGCCGGAAGTCACGCACACTCGTATTCTTGTCGCGAATCAGCGCCGTTTTGTGCTGAATCAACGGATGATCAAAGACATATACGTTTCCCATAACTGAAATCTCCTCTCTGTTCTTCAACTCTGTCATTTCTGCGAAGCCTACCCTCGCGCGGACAGGGGGCGGGAATTTCCGTCCCTACAACATCTCGTCTAGTTCGCTGACACGCCGCTCATGTCTGTCTCCGGCCCACTTACTGGTAAGCCAAACGTCTATATAACGCAGTGCGTCTTCGGGCGAAACGAACCGCCCCCCGAACGCGATGATGTTGGCATGATTGTGTTCCGCCGCAAGCGCGGCATAGGCTTCCGAAGTGACATTGGCGCAGCGGATCCCCTTTGTCTTGTTGGCGGCCATCGTGATGCCGATGCCTGTGCCGCAAAACACGATTCCTCGTTCAGCCTTGCCGGAAGCCACATACTCCGCTGCTGCTTCCCCAAAAATCGGATAATCCACGGATTCCTCGCTGTCTGTCCCGAGGTCCGCCACGTCTATGTCCTGACGCTCCGAGAGCGCTTTCTTAACTTCTTCTTTGAGCCGATAACCCCCATGGTCGCTCGCCAATACTATTTTCACACTGTTCTCCCGCTTGCCGCCGTGCGTTCGCTTTTCCGCGTCCGCAAAAAATCATAAGTTCTGTATCCTATTGTAATACGTCTCCCGGTTTTTCGCCACCGTGAAAATGTGACTTAGTCCACGATTCCGCTTGCGGAGGCGACGCGAATGGTATTTATGGTGTTGTTGGCGCCGGGTTTGGGTTCGCGTGGTATACTATATTTCATGATAGATTTGAGCCATTTGAATGAAAAGCAGCGAGAAGCCGCATTGCACGGAGACGGGCCTCTTTTGATTCTCGCGGGCGCGGGCAGCGGCAAGACGAGCGTGATGACGCATCGCATCGCACGCCTGATTTTGGACGAGGGCGTGAACCCGCGCCAGATTCTGGCCGTCACGTTTACGAACAAGGCGGCGGCCGAAATGCGGGAGCGCGTGGCGCGCTTGCTCTACGGCAAAGAAGCGATGGCCGAAGACGGCGAGGCGATCCTCGGGCGGCTTTCCGGCTACGGCGGGATTTGGCTGCTGACCTTTCACGCGGCCTGTCTGCGTATCCTGCACGACCATGCGGACCGGCTCGGCTATACGAAGGGCTTCACCGTATACGATCCGCAGGATCAAAAAGCCGTGGTCCGGCGCTGCGTGAAAGCGCTGGAACTCGACCCGAAAAAATACAGCCCTGCCTACGTTTTGGCGGCGATCAGCGACTTCAAGGAACACGGCAAGACGCCATCCGACGCGTTGGCCGAAGCCTCGGGTGTGTATGCGGGGCCCCGGCGGCGTGATGTCGCCGAACTCTATAAAAGTTATGCGAAGATCCTGAAAGACGGCAACGCGATGGACTTCGACGATCTCCTGCTGAATGCGGTCCGGCTGTTTCAGCAAAATGAGGATGTGCTCGGGGAATACCGCCGGCGCTTCCGCTACCTTATGGTCGACGAGTATCAGGACACGAACCGTTTGCAGTACCTGTTTGTGAAACTGCTCGCGGAGAAGACGGGCAACCTCGTGGTGGTCGGCGACGACGATCAGTCGATCTATGGCTGGCGCGGCGCGGACATCCGCAACATCCTCGACTTTGAAAAGGATTTTCCGGGCGCAAAGGTCGTGAAACTTGAGCAAAACTACCGCTCCTGCGGTCACATCCTGAACTGCGCCAACTCTGTCATCAAGGAAAACAGGGGACGCAAAGACAAGGCGCTGTGGACGGATCGCGGCGCGGGAGACAAAGTTTTCTATAAGCTCGTCTACGACGAGAAGGACGAGGCGCGCTATGTCGCTTCGGAGATTTTCAGACTGCACGGGGCGGGCCGTCGTTACAGTGATATGGCCGTTCTGTCCCGTACCAATGCGCAGTCGCGGGTTTTTGAAGAGGCGTTTATCGTGCGCGGGATCGAGTATCGCATGCTCGGGCAGGTACGGTATTACGACCGCAAGGAGATCAAGGACATGCTCTCCTATATGGTGCTCGTCGCCAACCCAGGGGACAGCATCGCGTTCGCGCGGGCGGTCAACGAACCTGCCAGGGGCATTGGGGAAAAGAGTTTGGCGGCAATCATGACGGGGGCCGCCCAAAGGGGTATGACGCCGCTCGAACTGCTGTCAAGCGATGAGGCCAGCAAGGTGTTGTCCGGAAAGGCGCGCGCGGCGGCGGTGGATTTTGCCGTGATGCTGACGAGTTTTTCAGGGGTCTATGAGCAGATGAAAGTGTCCGAACTGTATGACGCCCTGCTCGAAAAGTCCGGATATATGAAGGCGCTGGAAGTGAAAGACACGCCCGAAGACGACGCCCGCATCGAAAACCTGTTGGAGTTCCGAACGGCGATCGCGGAGAGTGAAGCGGAAGCAGAAGCGGCAGGTCTCGCGCTTACCTTATCGGCCTTTTTGGAAAAGATCGCTTTGATGAGCGACATTGACAATCATGACCGGAACGCGGATGCCGTCGTCTGCATGACGATGCACAGCGCGAAGGGGCTTGAGTTTCCGGTAGTCTTTTTGCCCGGCATGGAAGAGGGCTTGTTTCCGACCTCGCGTTCTTTGGAACAGGAAGACGGCATTGAGGAAGAACGGCGGCTCTGTTATGTCGGCATGACGCGGGCGATGGATCGGCTTTATCTGCTGCGCGCCAAACAGCGCATGCTTTACGGCAAACGAAATTACACCATCGAATCACGCTTCCTGGCGGAGATCGATCCGGCCGTGCTCGACGAATCCGGCGATCAGCCGGGGAAGGATCTTTCAGGCTATGTACACGAGGATCTGTCCGGCGGTTGGGGAAAAGCGAGGCCCGCGTTCGGATCTGTCCATGAGGGCGGAGAAGGCGCCCGGCGTCCGGTCGACCTGTTCCGGGAGGCGCAGGCGGATGTGCACACAAAGACCCGGAAGGTCTCGCCCGATGTGCAGTCAGGGGACCGTGTCCGGCACGCAAAATTCGGCCCCGGCCTCGTGATCGAAGTAACAAAGGGCGTCGCGACCGTGATGTTCGACGAGTCAGGACGAAAAAAACTCGCGCTCGATGTAGCGCCGTTGGAGAAAATAGGGTGACGAGGTCATGAGGGATCATTCGGAATTGCTTGAAAAACAGAGCCTGTTGACGGAACAGCTGATTGAGGCGGCGCGGGCTTATTACGATGAGGATGCGGAAGTCATGAGCAACCTCGAGTACGACCGGCTGTATGATGCGCTGGCGGCGCTGGAGGCGGAGACCGGCGTGGTCATAGACGGCAGCCCGACGGCGCGCGTCGGCTTTGGCGTGAGTACGGCCTTGACGAAAACGACACATGCCACGCCGATGCTTTCTCTGAACAAAACAAAAGATCTGGGCGAACTGGAAGCGTGGCTCGGGGATCATGCGGGGCTGCTTTCGTACAAACTCGACGGCCTGACCATCGCGCTGACCTATGAGGGCGGAACCCTGGCGTCAGCGGTCACGCGCGGCAACGGGCTGGTCGGCGAAGTCGTGACAAACAACGCGCGGGCCTTTGCCAATCTGCCGGCGCGCATCCCGTTCAAGGGAACACTTGCGCTGCGCGGCGAAGCGGTCATCCGCTATGAGGATTTTGAACAGATCAACCGCGAGATCGAGGACGCGGACGCGCGCTACAAGAACCCGCGCAACTTGGTCAGCGGCAGCGTCCGGCAACTCGACAGCGCCGTGACGGCAAAGCGCCGTGTGCGGTTCTATGCCTTTGCCTTGGTCAGCGCGGAACGTATGGAAAACGCGGAAGAGGCTGAGGGCACGGAAGTCCCGGCTTTTTCCACCCGCACGGAGCAAATGGATTTTCTGGTGGCACAGGGCTTTGAAACCGTAGCCTATGAAACGATTTCGCAGCAAGACAGAGGGACAGGCCTTCTGTCTTGTTCTGCAAGACAGAAGGCCTGTCCCTCTGTCTTGTTGCAGAACAAGACAGAAGGCCTGTCCCTCTGTCTTGCTGCTGCGGTGGCGCGATTTTCGGACGCTGCCCGGAGGGCCGGCTTTGGGCTTCCGGTTGACGGGCTGGTGCTTGGTTTTGACGATCTTGCTTATGCGGCTTCGCTTGGGGCTACGGCCAAGTTTCCCCGAGACTCGATTGCTTTCAAGTGGCAGGACGAGGAGGCGGAAACGGAACTTATCGAGATCGAGTGGAGTACTTCGCGTACCGGGCTCATCAATCCCATTGCGATTTTTGCTCCGGTCGAACTCGAGGGGACGACGGTTTCCCGCGCGAGCGTTCACAATGTCAACATTCTGGAAGAACTGGCGCTTGGAAAAGGCGACCGCATCAAGGTTTACAAGGCCAATATGATCATCCCTCAGATTGCGGAAAATCTGACACGCAGCGGCACGGAGCGGCCACCCGCCGCTTGTCCGGTTTGCGGCGCTAAGGCGGAGGTGCGGGAAACGCTGACGAAAGCGTCGGCGCGCGTCCCCGGAGATGCGGAGGGCGTCTGCGTCCGGACGCTCCATTGTACGAACGCGGATTGCCCGGCGCGCCGCGTCAAGGCTTTCGCGCATTTTGTCAGCCGTACGGCCCTGAACATCGAAGGGCTCTCCGAGCAGTCGCTGGAGAAGTTCATCGCGGCCGGACTCCTGCACGAACTCGCGGACGTTTTTCATCTGAAAGAGCATCGTGAGATCATTGTTACGATGGAGGGGTTTGGCGAAAAGTCTTTTGAAAATTTGGTGACGGCTATCGACGCGGCGGCGGTGCGCGCGACGGCGGACCGCGCCCTTGTCAGCCTCGGCATCCCCGAGATCGGTTCCGCCACGGCAAAGGCCATCGCGCGCGCGCTCGGCTCTGATTGGGACCGGATTGTATCGGCGGATTCAGAAACGCTTTCCGCCATAGACGGCGTGGGCGCTGTCATCGCGGAACTGTACACAAACTGGTTTGCCGATCCGAAAAACCGGAGCAGGACCGAAGATGTCGCGGCCGCGCTGGGTTTGCGTGCAAAGGCTTTGGCCGTGCAGACACAAGTTTCAGAATCCGCACAGTCGGGGGACGGCACAGGTGCCGCCGGGCGTATAGGCTCAGGCGTTGGCGCTAGTGTTGGCCCGCTGGTCGGCAAGACCTTTGTCATCACCGGCTCGCTCGAAAACTATGCAAACCGCGATGAACTGAAAGACCGTATCGAAACGCTTGGCGGAAAGACAGCCGGCTCGGTTTCCTCCAAAACCAACTATCTTATAAACAATGACGCGACCTCGCAGTCTTCCAAAAACAAAACGGCAAAATCGCTGGGCGTGAAAATCATCACCGAAGTTGAATTTGAGATTCTGGCTGCAGGCGGAAATGTGTGAGGCGCAGAATGACGCAGGAGTGACTGTAACTTGTGAGGGGTAAGAAATGATCGGCACAATGCGGTATCTTTGGAGAATAGGGCGAAGTAGCATATAATTAAGGGAATGGAAATCATTAGTGCCAAAATCGAACGCACGTATCTTTCCCTTAGCCGTGAACAATACGACAAAGGATTTTGTACTGTCTTGGCTTCGCGCCGCGTTTATCTGCCGAAAGCCCTTGCCGAAGAGAGGGGGCGATCTCGTCCGGATGACCTCGCGAAATTGCTTCACGAATCACTGAAGGATAGTGCCATCCCGGGAAAAGAACTCGCGCTTTATCTCGGCACAAAGACTGCCTTTTTTGCGTCCTATACCTTGGGGGAAGACCTGAAGGAAGAGGCGAAAGAGAAGCGGCGGCAGGGTGAGGAAGACCGTCTTTTTGAAAATCTGGAAGATCGGCCGCTGACCGCTCGTTATGACTTTGCCGGCGAAACAGAAGGGCTTGTCTCCGGCGCGCTCATCGCCTCGGATGAGGTGTTTGTCGAAACGCTGGTGGCGGAGCTCAAGGCGTTCGGCTACACCGTCGTTCTGGTATCGAGTTCCTTGCCTGCCTATGCCGAAGCGCTCCGGCCTGCCACCCGCGGCGCCGGCCGCGTGCTTGCCCTCGACGTCGACAAATCGGGCATGCGGGCGATACGCTTTGAAAACGGCGAGCCCGTCTTTCTTTCCGAATATCAATTTGCGGAACCCGGCACAGACGCCGCGGGTGCCTCCGCTGCTCACGCCGTGGGCGTGTCCGCCGCGGCGGCGCAGGCCGCAAAATTGGTCAAACCGGATACCAAGATTCTGTTCACGGGTTTCCTTGCCGGTCAGCCGGAGCTGGCCGCCGCGCTCGCGGCACTGCCGGGCGTCATCTACTGCCGGCCCCTTTCTTTTTCCCTGAAAGGCGTGAGGAACTCTCTTGCCTTTGAAGGGGAACTCGCAGGACGGGAGGCCATGCTTCCCGGCATTTTTTCGGGGATCGGCGTGAATCCCACAAGCCCGCATTTGCCGAATCTGATTCGGCAAAAAGCAAAAGAAGAGAAGCGGCGGGGAAAACCCCTGCTCGCACTTTGTGTGGTGGCTCTTCTGATCGCGGTGGGCGCCTGTGCGGTTCCGCTTGTCAACATGCTGCTGGCCCAATACAAACTTGATGAAAACAAGACGGTGTTTTTGTATGAGGGCAATGCGGCGGCGCGGGAAAAGCTGACAGAGCGTCGGGATTTGACTGCCATGTTGTCGGAACTGAAAGCGGCGGGTGACTTCTTGCCGGCGGACGCGCTTTCTTATGTGAACGTGATCGAAGAACTCAAGATCAGCTTGCTCATGAATGGAGAATTGACAGAACTCTCCTTTGAAAAAGGGTCAGGTCTGCAAATAGATCTTACGACGAGAGATCCGGAGGCTTTTGACGAAATGAAGGCGGTGATCGAGAACGGCGGGCGTATGGAGATCATCGAACCGACGGAGCGGGAAGTGGTCACGGTTGGCAAAACCGAAATCACCCATATAAGAATCAACGTGTTGGCGGGCAATGAATTACGATAAGAAAACGATCCGAAGTATGGTGATTCTCGGCGTGCTCATCGCGGCGGCTCTCGTTTTCCTCTTTTGGAAAGCGCCGGACTTCCGCGCAAAGACGGAGCAGATTTCCGCAGAGAATGTCAGGCTGGAACGGGATATCGCGGAGATCAGGGCCGTAGAGGATGACCCGGAAAAGCTTGGCGAAGACATCGCGGAGCTGCAAACCAAGATAGAATCCTATACCGACGGCCGGAGTGTCACGGCGGCGAATATGCGGGAACATTTGTCCGGCCTTTGTGAAGAGGCGGGTGTAGAAGCAAGCGGAATTCAGCTCTCCGCTCCGCGCGAACTGCTGGCGGCGGGAATCTATGCGCCCGCCCTGATGATTTGCGAGGCAACGATCGTGCTTTATGGGGAAGAAGGCGCGGGGTATGCCTTGCTGCAGACGATCGAAAGCAGTCCTGAGGGAGACTACGAAATCGTTTCCTTCTCTTATCAAAAAGACAGCGGAACCGATCAGGATAACGTCGGCAACTGGACAATCGTCGCAGCGGTTTCTTATTACCCGGAAACACCGGATGCGTAATGTTTTGCTTACCATCGCTTACGATGGCGCCGGCTTCCATGGCTGGCAGCGGCAACCGGGTGTTCGTACCGTGCAAGGGACGCTGGAGGAGGCGCTCGCGCGTGTGACAGGACAGGATATTGCCCTTGCCGGCACCTCAAGGACGGACGCCGGTGTGCATGCCTTGGGACAGCGGGCGACCCTGCGCGGAGATTTCGGAATTCCGACTGACCGTATCGCCGCGGCAGTGAACAATCTGACGAAAGATGTGAAGATACTGGCCGCGGAAGATCGGCCCGAAGGCTTTCACGCCCGGTTCAATGCAACGGGCAAGACGTATATTTATCGGATGACGATATTGGATGATCGGGAGGAGAAAGCGCAGGCCGCGCGGATATTCTTGCGGAACTACCGTTATTTATTGAAAACTGCGCCAAATACGGATAAGATGTATGAAGCTGCGAGGGCCATAGAGGGGACGCACGACTTTGCCTCTTTCCGCGCGGCGGGCGGAGCGGACGCGGAGTCGACGGTGCGTACGGTTCATCGCGTAGGCATGATGCAGACCGATGAGGAAGGACCGGGCGGCGCGCGGCTGACGGAGATTTCGATCGAGGTCACAGGCGACGGCTTCCTCTATAATATGATACGTATCATCGCGGGTACGCTGCTGGAAGCCGGGCTCGGGAAAAGAAATCCAGCCGGGATTCCGGATGTGATTGGCGCCCGAGACAGAGCGCGAGCCGGGCACACGGCGCCTGCGAGCGGGTTGTACTTAAAGAAAGTGTATTTTGAAAATGACGGAAACGAATGAAAGAATCAGCCCGGGGAGCCCCTCGGATAAGACCGCATTTTCGGACGCGACCGAAGCGCTGCGCGCGTTTGTGGATGCGGCGGCAATTTATACTTATGTTGTTGATTTTGAAACGGACGAGATTCTGATGGTCAACGATTTTTACGCGAACAACCTCGGTGTGGCGAAGAGCCGCATGGAAGGGCACAAATGCTGGGAATTTGTCTCAGGCGAGGGGCGGTGCGATTTTTGCCACCGGGATTTGGATTTGGACGGCAACGGGCATTTTGATCCCGGGCCGTTCACCGCTGAAGCCTACGATCCGACGCTCGGCATTTGGGGAAAGTGGACGTGGCAGGGCACGACATGGACCGATGGGCGGTGGGCGCATATCGTCACAGTCGTGGATATTTCGGAGGAGAAAATGCTGCGCGAGGAACTGTCGCACCTGGCCTATTACGACCGCCGCATGAATATTCCCAATCGTGCGCGCATTGAAAAAGATATTGCGGAGCGCGCTTCGGGCAACTACTGCCTGATCGCGTTCGACTATATTTCCCTGCGCTATATCAACGACGCCTACGGCCGTATGCTCGTCGACGCGCTGCTCGATTCGGTGATTGAGTGGATTCGCAGTTTCGGCCTGCATGGTTTTGAGATCTACCGCGTGGATAGTGATGAATTTTGCATGCTGTTTGATAACGCGGATATCATGAGCGCGAGCGGCTTGGCCGACCGGTTGCACGAGCGTTTTCAGGAACCGTGGGAGGTCCGGATGGGCAGTGAGGCGACATCGGTTTCGTGTCGCGTCGCAGTCTGCGTTGTCGACGGACGCCTCGGATTCAGCGGCCCCGAAGATCTGCTCGCGATCGTGGAGCGCACGCTGGCGATCTCCAAAGAGACGCAGAGCGTCGCCGTGTACGACCGCAGCATGGACAGCGCCATCAAGCGCGACCTCGCCATCGAAGTCAGCCTGAAAAATTGCGTCCATGAGGGCATGGTCGGATTCGACGTCTATTTCCAGCCCATCGTCGATCCGTATGCGGAAAAATGGGTCGGCCTCGAAGCGCTGTGCCGCTGGGACAGCCCGGAATTTGGGCGAATCCCTCCGTTGGTCTTTATCCATATCGCGGAGCAGATCGGCGTGATCAACAAGATTGGCTACTGGGTACTCGATACGGCGATCAGCATCTGCTCGGAACTTGGCCTCGACCGGCACGAACAATTTTTTCTTGACGTCAATCTTTCGCCCTCGCAGTTGAGCGACGAGACGCTGATCAACAAAGTTCTGCTGTCACTGCAAAAACATAAATTTCCGGCGCGCTGCCTCTCCCTTGAGGTCACGGAGAGTCAAGATCTCGACAATGCCGGCTATACGCATACGACGATCGAGCGCCTCAAATCGCTCGAGATCAAAGTCGCCCTCGACGATTTCGGCACAGGCTATTCTAATTTCAACAATCTGCGCAACCTTCCCGTCCGCATCCTGAAAACCGAGAAGCAATTCATCGACAATATTGTGACGGACGATTATCAGAAATTCTTATCGAAAGTCCTCGTGGAACTCGCGCATGAGGCCGACATGAAACTCATCGCGGAAGGCGTAGAAACGCCCGAGCAAATGCGCGAACTGCTCATAAACAAGACAGATTACTTCCAGGGTTATCTGTTCGCAAAACCGCTGACAGAGAGCCAACTCGCGGACAACGCAATCCGCTTTGCAGAGAAGGATCCGATATTTGCGCGTGTGAAGGAGGAAATCAGTCTCCATGGTTGATATCAATAATAATAACAATAATAATAATCCGCTATCCGAACTCATACGGGAACAGGGCGTCGTGCTCTTCGATTCCGCCATGGGCTCGGCGTTGATGGCACTCAATTTCTCAACTGTGTTACGATCCGAAAGGGTAAATGCCAGACACCCCGAAGCTGTGACCGCCATTCACCGACAGAATATCGAAGCGGGTTCGGATATCATCACGACGAATACCTTCGGAATCAGCGCGTTGCTCTCGGAAGAAGTGAGAGGCGGTGATTTTGCGGAAGGACAGTCTTTGGTGAGTTGGGCGATCGGTTGCGCACGCGCGGCGGTGCGTAAGGGTCCTGTCTTAGTGGCTCTCGACATCGGTCCGACCGGAAAATTGATCGAGTTGTCCGACGATCTTACGCATGAAGAGGCGTACCGGATTTTTGCGGCACAGGCCAAAATAGGCGCGGCTGCCGGCGCCGACCTCATTTTGATCGAAACGATGGCGGATCTGGAAGAATTGAAGGATGCGGTAAGCGCGGCCAAGGCGTCCTGTGACCTGCCTGTCATTTGTACGATGACGTTTGAAAAAAGCGGCCGCACCTATATGGGTGCGGATCCGGTCTCGTTTGTGAAGGAAGCCGAAGCCCTGGGTGCGACGGCGGTCGGAGTCAACTGTACGCTTGCGCCGGACGAAATCGCGGACGTCGTCCGGACGATCGCAGAGGCAACCAGCCTTCCGGTCATCGCCCAGCCCAATGCAAGCCAGCCGGTGATGCGGGACGGGAAGCAATATTATTCGATCACCCCTCCGGTGTTTGCAGCTGACGCCGCGCTCTTGGCGGACGCGGGTGCTTCCCTGCTCGGCGGCTGCTGCGGGACAACACCGGCGGCGATCGCCCTGCTCGACGATATTCTGACAGCGAACGGTAAGCGAAAGGAACATAAGCCCAGATGAGCGAATTCGCGGCAAAACGGTTTCAAGACGAACGTCCCACTTGGGATGAGTATTTCATGGGCATCGCACAGCTGACAGCTGAGCGGTCGACCTGCCTCAGACGCAAGGTCGGGGCGGTCATCGTTCAAGACAAGCATATCGTCGCAACCGGATACAACGGCGCTCCGCGCGGCATCGCGCACTGCGCCGAACGCGGCGGCTGTCTGCGCGAGGAACTCGGCGTTCCTTCCGGCGAGCGCCATGAACTCTGCCGCGCACTGCATGCCGAACAAAACGCAATCATTCAGGCCGCCACCTTCGGAAGCAGCGTTGAGGGCGCGACGATCTATATCACGCATCAGCCCTGTATTATCTGTTCCAAGATGATCATCAATGCCGGCCTCCGAAAAATTATTGTGAATCAGACCTATCCGGATGACTACGCTGTGGAGATCCTGCAGGAGGCCGGACTCAAGATCGTCACCATGGAAAGTGTGAACTCGTGACCATGACACCCGATCATTTACTGCGCTTTGCCGCCGTCGGTTTTATTTGTATTTCTTTTGTGATTTCGGTCGGGATGACGCCATTGTCGATCCTGATCGCCAAGAAGACCGGCGTGATGGATGTTCCGCAAGACGCCCGGCGCATGCACAAACGCCCGATTCCCCGGCTTGGCGGCCTTGCGATTTTTATCTCGTTCCTCATTTGTGTGCTGGTTTACCGGGGGCTTGTGCTTTCCGGCTTTGTCTGGGCGCATGAACCTTTGGAAACGATTCCCAAACTCACAGCTGTTATCGCGGGCGGCATTATCATCTTTGTTCTCGGCGTCGTCGATGATACGCTAAATCTGCCGGCAAAGGTCAAATTTATCGGACAGATCGGCTGTGCGGCGGTGGTGTTTTTCATGGGACTGCGTATTCCTTCGATCACGGCTTTTGGGTGGCATTTTGCGGAGGATTCCGTGGGAGACCTCATTTTCAGCTTTATTCTCACGGTGTTTTGGATCGTTCTGATTACCAATATGATCAATCTGATCGACGGGCTTGACGGGCTTGCCGCCGGCGTTTCCGGTATCGCTGCGCTCGCAATCTCTTATGCTTCCTATATTCACGGCCAGTATACGGCGGCCTTTGTGATGATCATCCTTGCCGGTGCCGCCCTTGGTTTCCTTCCGTTCAATTTCTATCCGGCCAAGGCGTTCATGGGCGACAGCGGGGCGATGTTCCTCGGCTTTACGCTGGCGGCGGTGTCGATCATCGGGCCGGCAAAGAGCTCTACCCTGATTGCAACGGTTGCACCTGTTCTCGTGCTGGGCGTACCATTATTCGATGTTGGCTTTGCTGTGATTCGCCGGAAGCTTCGCGGTCAACCGATCTTCAAGGCGGACAGGGGGCATCTCCATCATCAGCTCACCAGCATGGGCATGGGCCAGCGGCGTTCGGTGCTGATGCTCTACGGGATCAGCGGCATTATGGGAATCGCGGCCATCGTGTTTTCGCGGTATCTTTATCTTGAAGCAATCGGTCTGTTTTCGATCGCCGTCGTCTTTATTCTCATCTTCATCTGGGGTTGGAACAAGCACGAATCGTAAATTTGTGGTTGCTTTGTGAAGGGTCTGTGAAATATTTTTGTAACACTTGAAACTTCTATTTTTGATAGGTAAACTCTCATGTATGGCAAAGAAGATGTTGATCGTCGTTTGGTGTGTGATCGTAGCGGGATTTCGGGCATTGGCGCATCCGCAAGAAACATGGATGTCGCTCGAAGGACGCTTTCTCAAGGCTGCCGGCAGACGACTCACGAGGCTCGAGGAGCAAAAAATTGTCCTGCGTGACGCAATCAGAAGCGCACTGCGGATTTTCTCGGCGTATGCCGTCGTGCTTGCTTATCGCAAACGTCGATTGATCACTGCCTGTATCCTCCTCTTTTTTGCCGTTCCCGTCACATCCGCCATATTGACAGCCAACTACACGGTTTATGAATACAGTTATCATGGCCGCGTACTCGGGGTCGTCAAAACTGCTGAAGAGGTTCAAACTGCCGTGCGTCTGCTCGAAGGCCTGGTCGTTGAGGATGGGCAGAAAAAAGCGGTGGTTGCAATCAAAGCGATCGAGCCGGAACAGGTTTCGCTCAGTACCGGCAGTTCGCCGGGGTTGAGCGGCTTTCGCGGTTCCCAAAGCGATGGAGACGGCACACCGTCAGCCTATGACATCGTGATACCGGTTGACAGCATTGAGGCGATCGAGATTCGGCAATCTTTGCTTCCGCTGACGCAGACACTGGGCAAGATCGATACGGAAGAAGAAGTCCTCGAAAACATCGTTCAACAGGTCGATTTGGACGTGATCGCATACAAGGTCATGATCGACGGCGTCCCGCTGGGTGTTGTCGGGTCTCAGGAAGATGCGGAGGCGGTACTGGATCAGATCAAGACATACTGGCTCGGACAAACCGATCCGGCGCGATTCAAGGAAATCGGTTTCGCAGAGAGCGTATCCGTAGAACCAATCTCCGCTACGCTTCCCGAGGTCGAGTACCCGGGCGATTTGCTTGATCGTGCGCTTGCGCATGTTAACAATCCCAAGACCTACACGATCCGTGAAGGGGAGACCATCCTCGACGTCGCTCTGAATAACGGCGTGACGGAACAGCAGATTTCGGAATGGAACCCCTATATCGATCCGGATGCGCTTGCCGCAGGGGACGTGCTCATCATGGAAAAGCCGAAAGCTTTGCTCAATGTGCGGACGGTGGAGGAAGGCTATTTCACTGTAAGTATTGGTTTTGAAACGATCTATGAAGATACGAATGAGCTCTTTCTCGGAGAAGAAAAAGTCGTCCAGCCGGGCGTACCCGGCACAAAAAATGCCTATGGGGACATCGTTCGCATTGACGGCAATGTCGTCGAATATATGGAACAATCTTCTGTTGTGGCGGAGGAACCTGAACCCGCTGTGATCAAACGCGGGACAAAGCCTATTCCGCCGCGTATTGGCACGGGTACATTCATCGTTCCGCTCGACAATGCTTTGGTGACGTCTTTGTACGGACCCCGTTGGGGACGCGTCCATGAAGGCATTGACTTTGGTACGCCTGTTGGTACGCCCATACGGGCTTCCGATGGCGGAAAGGTCACTTACGTTGGCTGGGATGGCAGTTTGGGGATTACGGTCAAGATCGATCACGGCGCCGGTTTCAGTACTTTGTATGCGCATCTTTCCGGGACGCTCGTTGAGGAAGGTGCCGATATCTATCAGGGAGAGCAGATCGCACTCTCCGGCAACACGGGGTTCTCGACGGGTCCGCATCTGCATTTTGGGATTTATCTGTTTGGCAATTCGCAGGTCGCCCAAGACTATTTGCCCGACGATATGCCGATGTATATTCTGAGCGGCGTCGGGCACGACTGATTTCATCCGGAAGGTGATATCAACAAAACAGAACCGTCCCCTTTTTGTTCTTTTTGTCGGATGTCGGATATGTTACACTAACGCTGTAAGAAATAATTTGATGGATTGACAGAAGGGGGTCCGCATGGAAGCCAAGAAAGTTCTGATCATTGAGGACGAAAAGCCGATTTCCGATATTGTGAAATTCAATTTATCGAAAGAAGGTTTTGAGACCGAGGCTGCATATGATGGCGGGGTAGGGCTCGAGATGGCTTTGAAAAACGATCCCGATCTGGTCTTGCTCGACGTGATGCTGCCGACGATGGACGGGTTTGAAATTTGCAAGCGGATCCGCGAAAAAAGCAATGTGCCCATCATTATTCTGACGGCGAAAGAGGAAGAGGTGGACAAGGTGCTCGGCCTCGAACTCGGCGCGGACGACTATATCACGAAGCCGTTCGGACTCCGGGAGTTGATTGCCCGCGTGAAAGCGAATATTCGCCGTACGGGAATGAGCGATATCGTGGGGGCGGATCCTGCCAATGTGAAAGAATTCGAAAGTATCACGATCGACACGAACCGCTACGAAGCACGCAAACACGGCGTGCCGCTGGAACTGACGCTTCGCGAATTTGAGTTGCTCAAATATTTGGCGGAACGCGAGGACAAGGTGTATTCGCGGGAACAGCTGCTCGAAGATGTTTGGGGCTATGAATATTATGGGGATATCCGGACGGTCGATGTGACTGTGCGGCGGCTGCGCGAAAAATTGGAAGACGATTCGAGCGATCCCAAATACGTTCTGACCAAGCGCGGCGTCGGCTACTATTTCCATCGATCCTGATTTGACGACTGCGATTCTCATCACAGCGGTCTCGTTTCTCGCGCTGGCGCTTGGGGTTTGTCTGCTGTATTTTCGCAGACGTCTGCAGGTCGGTGACGCCCGCCAGACAATCATGGCGGCGGATTTCGCGGCGGCCGATTATCGGCTCCGCTTGCTCGAATCGGCGGTGCGGCAGATCGGAGACGGCGTCATCATTTTGGCGGAGGGCGGCGATTTTGCGCTGATCAACGAAGGGGCGAAGACACTGCTCGGACTCGATGACAACGATATCTCAGGGCAGGATTTCGACGAAGTTGCCACCGGATTTTCCGAGAAACTCGAAAAAAAATCTATTATTGAGGCGGCACAGGAAGGCCGTTCCGGAGAAACGGTCACGGTGGACGGCCGGTATTACCGGCTCGGATTTGCCTCGCTGCGCGATGAGGACGGCGCGGCAAGAGGTGCTGTCTGTGTGATCAGCGATGTGACGGAGAGCATGAAGGCCGAAAGTATGCAGACAGATTTTGTCTCCAATGTCTCACATGAACTCAAAACGCCGCTGACCACGATAAAATCCTATGCGGAGACCCTGCTCAAGGCTGATTCGGCCGACGAAGTCATGACGCGCGAATTTCTGGAAATCATCGATTCGGAGGCGGACCGGATGGACTTGCTCGTCAGGGAACTGCTCTCCATGACACGCATCGACAGCGGCGCCATCGGATGGAAAATGGTCGAGAGCGATCTGCCGGCTTTGGTGCGTTCCGCAATGAAAAAACTCGACTTGGAGGCCAAAAAAAAGGCCCTGATCGTCAACCGCATGTTTGCCAAAGAGCTCATTTGCCCTGTCGAAATGGACCGCGGCAGTATAGAACGAGTGATTCTCAACGTGCTTTCCAACGCGATCAAATATACCGATGAAAAGGGCAGAATCGACGTTGACATCATTCAGAACGAAAACTGTGTCCAAATCGTAATATCTGACAATGGCATCGGAATCCCCGAAAAAGACCTTCCACGCGTTTTTGAACGCTTTTTCCGCGTGGACAAGGCCCGCTCGAGACAGATGGGGGGGAACGGCTTGGGCCTTGCAATTTCAAAGCAAATTGTCGACGCGCATGGCGGAGAAATCGAAATCGAGAGCAAATACGGAAAGGGTACGAAGGTGATCGTGACCCTGCCGATACCCGGCCGACGCGGCAAACGCGGCATCTTGTAAATTTGGATTCGCAAATGCTAAAATTTTAGTATGTCTATCATCAAGATTGAAGAGGCGCAAGAGAAGCGTCAGCAGAAACGCGAAGAACAGGCCGGCAGGGAAAAAGCGAAGAAGCGAGCGAGGAAAACACGTGAGCGGCAAGCGCTGCCGAAGATGACGCCGGGCAAGAAACTGGCAGCCCTTGGCGTTGTCGCCGTCGCCTCTGTTTTGTTTTGTTATAGCGGAATACGCATTATTGATCTCAATCAGGATAAAGCCGAATATGAACAGCAACTCGCAGAAAAACAGTCCGAATATGCGCGGCTCGAGAAAGAACTCGCGATGATTGGCACTCCCGAATATATCGAAAATGAAGCGCGGAACCGATTTCATATGCTGAAGGACGGAGAGTTGCTTTACGTCTTTCCCAAACAACAGAGGGACAACACAAGGTAACGGGAGAGAGGCGCCTATCATTTGATTGAAACATGGAAACGGTCGGAGCTTGATCGGCTGAAAAAAGCGTATGGGGTTGAGCCTTCAAAATCCCTGGGGCAGAATTTTCTCACAGACGGCAATATCGCAAATCGGATCGCGGACGCCGCCGGCGCCGGCTCGGATGATGTCGTTGTGGAGATCGGGCCGGGGCTGGGTGCGCTGACCGTGACGCTGGCACAGCGTTGCCGGCGTGTGATCGCCGTCGAACTGGATCGGAAACTCCTTCCCGCGTTGGGGGCGGTTGTGGCGGGTGCCGGTAATGTAGAGATCATCCATGAAGATTTTATGAAACTTCGTGCGGAAGATCTGCCGGAACGCTTCATCCTTGTCGGGAATTTGCCCTATTACATCACAACGCCGCTTGTAGCGCGTGCCATCGAGCTCGCGCCAATCCGCTCGGTATTTATGATGCAGCGCGAGGTGGCCGAGCGGCTGCTATCGGCGCCGGGTAAGAAGACGTACGGGGCGATCACAGTTCTGGTGCGGTATCACTGCGTGGCTGAGCTGGTGATCAACGTAAGCCGGGAGGTCTTTGCACCGAAACCCGGCGTGGACTCATCTGTCGTTTGTCTGACGCCGAAGCGCACTACGAAAATACAGCCCGAAACGGAGGCTCTGATGTTTCGCCTTGTCCGTGCGGGGTTCGATATGCGCCGAAAGACACTGCGAAATTCCCTTGCGCGGATTGGCTATCCGGAAGCCACACTGTTGGCGGCGATGGAAGAAGCCGGCATTGATCCCGTCCGCCGCGCGGAGACGCTTTCGCCCGAAGAGTTTTACCTGCTTGCGCAATGCCTGCCTAAAAAAGTACAATAAATAAATGAACATTCGATTTGCGAAATATCATGGAACCGGAAACGATTTCCTTATCGTGCATGAGTCCGCGCTCGAAGGGATCGATCCGGTAGATTTGGCCCCGGCCGCTTGCGCCAGGACGACGGGCGTCGGCGCGGATGGCTTGTTGATTTGTCGCGAGGAACCTCTCACGATGGAGATCATAAACAGCGACGGCAGCCGTGCGCCGATGTGCGGCAACGGAATTCGTTGTTTTGCTTCCTATTGTCTGGAGAAAGGGCTTGTATCATCGGACATTTTTCCAATCCAAACGAACGCGGGTGAAATGATCGCCGCGATTCTGAAAAAAGATCCGTTCCTGTGTGAGATCGATATGGGGCGGCCCGATTGGTCACCGGCCGCCGCCGGGATTCCGGATGCGGAGGGAGAGGATTTCGCCGATGAGAGGATTCGTCTGCCGGACGGACGACGGATTTTTGTGAGCAGTCTGTTGATGGGGACTTATCATACCGTTGTCTGGCTCGATCAGGACGAGAATGTCGAGGCCGGCGCGCCGGACTTAGGTGACGAGAAGGCACTTGAAATCTTTGGACGAATGATTCACGACCTGCCGATTTTTACCCGGCAAACGAATGTCAACATGGCTGTGATCACCGGCAAAGACGAGATCACGCTCCGAACCTTCGAACGCGGCGCCGGGATGACGGCCGCCTGCGGGACGGGCGCCTGCGCGACAGCTGCCTTAGCAAGAAGACAGGGAAAAACCGGGAACAAAGTAACCGTAAAACTTCCCCTTGGCGTTCTGATCATACGCGTCGAAAAGGACGAAACGGTCTATATGGCCGGGCCCGCTGTTCGGGTCGCAGAAGGAACATACGAACTGTCGTCATAGAAAGGGAAATAGATGGAAGCACAAGAAATCATTCGGTTTATCGCAGGGTCAAAGAAAAAAACCCCGGTCAAAGTCTGGCTCAAAGGCGGCGAGGATTTGCGTTTTGAAAACTGCAAGATTTATGGTGCGGGAGACTGCGTGGTCATCGGGGATTGGGCTGACATCGCACCTGTCCTCGCGGCACACGAGGGCGAAGGGCTGGATTATACAGTCGAAAATTTCATGCGCAATTCGGCGATCCCGTTGCTGGATCTCAAGGGTGTGAATGCCCGCGTCGAGCCCGGCGCCATCATCCGCGATGGGGCGGAGATCGGCGATGGTGCGGTCATCATGATGGGGGCCGTCATCAATATCGGCGCGATCGTGGGGCCGGGAACGATGGTCGATATGGGGGCCATCCTGGGCGGAAGGGCGACGACAGGAGCGAATTGTCACGTTGGCGCGGGCGCGGTGCTCGCGGGCGTGATCGAACCGCCTTCGGCCAAGCCGGTTGTGCTGGAAGATGACGTCCTCATTGGGGCCAATGCGGTTGTGCTCGAAGGGGTGCGCGTCGGCAAAGGTTCCGTGGTCGCGGCCGGCGCGGTCGTGATCGACGACGTGCCCGCCGGCGTCATCGTAGGCGGTGTGCCCGCGCGCGTCATCAAGGAAGTCAAAGATACGGCGGCGGAAAAGATTGAGATCGTTGCCGCGCTCCGGCAGCTCTGAAGGGAAAGTCAAATGAAATTCGTTAGTACAAGAGGCGGTGCCGATGCGGTATCGGGTGCGGAGGCCATTGTGGCGGGACTTGCCCCGGATCGCGGGCTTTATGTGCCGGAGACCTTGCCGAAACTTTTCGGAGAAGAGGGGAGCGGTTTTGATTTGGCGGACGTCTGGCAGCGCGGCTACCGCAGTGCGGCCGAGCAGACGCTTCTGGCCTATCTGAGTGACTATACGCGCAGTGAGATCGAAACCTGTACGGCAGGCGCTTACGACGAAAAATTTGATACGGCCGAGATCGCTCCGGTCACAAAGGCGGGCGGCGCGTATTTTCTGGAACTCTGGCCCGGCAGCACCGCCGCGTTCAAGGACATGGCGTTATCTCTCCTGCCTTATCTGCTGAAGATCGCGGTTCGCAAGACCGACGAAGACAAAAAAATCGCCATCCTCACCGCGACGTCGGGTGATACGGGGAAGGCGGCTCTCGCCGGCTTTGCAGATGTGGCGGACGCCGAGATCGTCGTTTTCTACCCGAGCGCGGGGGTCAGTGCTGTTCAAAAAAGACAGATGATCACGCAGAAGGGTGCCAATGTTCACGTCTTCGGCATCCGCGGCAATTTCGACGATGCGCAGACAGGCGTAAAAAATGTTTTCAACGACGGACAGTTCGCAGAAGAACTTGCCGCGCGCGGCGTTCGTCTCTCGTCCGCCAACTCGATCAACATTGGACGGCTCGTCCCTCAGGTTGCCTACTATGTAAACGCCTGGCTTCGCCTCATCGCTTCGGGAGAAATTGCGAAGAACGAGTCCTTCAACGTCTGCGTGCCGACAGGCAATTTCGGTAATATTTTGGCGGCCTGGTACGCGAAAAAACTCGGCGTACCGATCGCGCGCCTGCTCTGCGCCTCCAATGAAAACAAAGTCCTGACCGATTTTATCCGCACCGGCCGCTATGACACCAAGCGCGGGTTTGTACTGACGAGTTCGCCCTCCATGGACATTCTTGTTTCCAGCAATCTCGAGCGTCTACTCTGGCATTTGTCCGGCGGCGATGGCGAGCGAATCCTAGACCTGATGCGCAGTCTCGATACCGAAGGCGCTTTCGACGCCGGTGATTGGGTGCGTACGGAACTCAGCGATTTTTACGGCGGTTTTGCCCCCATGCAGCGTTCCCACGCAGAGTTGGCCGGGCTGTGGAACGAGGATCACTACCTGATTGACACGCACACGGCGGTGGCCTACACGGTCTGGAAAGAATACGCTGAATCCACCGGCGACCGGACCCGGACTCTGATTGTCTCTACCGCGAGCCCGTACAAATTTGCGGGCAGCGTCGCCATCACCCTGGGACTCGGCCGCGAAGAAGACGAATTCGCCTACATCGAAAAAATCCGCGCCCACACCGGTGTGCCAATCCCCTATGGCCTGATGAACCTGGACACAAAACCCATCTTGCACGGCGAAGTCATCTTGCGCAGCGAGATCAAAGAAGCTGTCAGTCGTTCTGTTTGATATGGATTTTGATGGAATCATAACATTGGCACACGGCAGCGGCGGCTTTGATTCGGCCGACCTCATGCAGGCTGTTTTCGCCAAGCATTTCCGGAATGATATTCTGGCCCGTCTCGAGGATGCGGCAGTCGTGAATATTGGGGCGCAGAGGCTGGCAATCAGCACCGACTCTTTCGTTGTCGAGCCGCTCATATTTCCGGGCGGCGACATCGGCAGGCTTGCCGTCTGCGGGACGGTCAATGACGTTCTGATGAGCGGCGCCGCGCCGAAGTATCTGACCTGTGGTTTTATTCTTGAAGCCGGGCTGTCAATTTCTTTGCTTGACAGCATCTGTGCTTCCTTGGCGGAAGTTGCCATGGACGCGGGCGTGGCGATCATCTGCGGTGATACGAAAGTGATTGAGGGAAAGAATCCAAGCGGCGGCCTCATGATCAACACGACCGGGATAGGAGTGTTCGATGCTGAGGACGATGCAGCTTCTGTAGCTTCGCCTTCCCCTGCGGGCCTGCATGCCGGCGACAGTCTGATCGTGAGCGGCGCGCTCGGTGACCATCACGCCGCAATTCTATCCGCGCGTATGGGCATCGAAAACGAAATTCAAAGCGATTGCACTTTACTCACGCCCGTGATCGAGGCTCTTGCGGCGGCCGGTGTGCATGTTCACGCGATGCGGGACGTCACGCGCGGCGGCTTGGCGACCGTTCTGAACGAGCTTGCCGCAGCATCCGGCGTCAGCATCGAACTCACGGAAGGAACGGCGCCGATACATCCGCCGGTCAAAGCACTCTGCGGTATTCTCGGCCTCGACCCACTCTATATGGGCAACGAAGGCAAGATGGTCTTTTCGATCGCGCCGGAAGATGAGTCCGCTGCGCTGGCTGCCGTGCGCGCCACGGAAATCGGCCGCGAAGCCGCCGCGATTGGCCGCGTCCTGTCGCGCAATCGCAGGTCGGACGAGACGCTGATAGAGCCTCAGGTTTTTCTACGCACGGCCATTGGAGGCACCCGCCGCATCGACGCGCTCTACGGAGAAGGTCTCCCTCGTATCTGTTAGAGAAGCACTGCTTTCATCAGCGCTTCCTTAGAGAAAGCGCTCCAGTCTTTGGGCGACTTCGAGCAGGAAGGTCTCTGTGTCGACCTTTTGTTTGTTCAGCAGCGTGGAGATCTCGTAGAGATCGCCGGTCATGACGCCGTCGGCAATGGTTCTGAGCACGGCGGACTCTAGGGCGCCTGCGAAATTTTCGAGCCGGGGAAGGGCGTCGGTTTGGGCCCGTTTGCGGAGTGCGCCGCTCCACGCAAAGATCGTCGCGACTGAGTTGGTACTGGTCTGTTCGCCTTTCTGATATTTGTAGTAATGCCGCTGCACGGTACCGTGTGCGGCTTCGTACTCAAAATATCCCTGCGGGGAGACGAGGACGCTTGTCATCATGGCGAGCGATCCGAAAGCCGTTGCTACCATGTCGCTCATCACATCGCCATCGTAGTTTTTGCAGGCCCACACAAAGCCGCCCTCCGAACGAATCACGCGCGCGATTGCGTCATCGATCAGCGTATAGGCATACGTGATACCGGTCTCTGCAAAGCTGTCCTTGTATTCGCGCCGGAAAATTTCTTCGAAAATATCCCGGAAACGGCGGTCATAAATCTTGGAAATCGTGTCCTTCGCGTTGAACCACAGATCTTGTTTCGTGTCCAGCGCATAGGAAAAACACGCACGCGCAAACGAAGTAATGCTGGAATCCGTATTGTGAATCCCCTGAACGATACCGCCGGATTTTTCAAAAATGTGAATCGGGATCCGTGTCTCCGAACCATCCGCCGCGGTCAGAAGCAACTCCGCTTTGGTTCCCTGCACGGCCGGAGACTCCGTATTTTTGTAAATGTCGCCGTAGGCGTGACGTGCGATCGTGATGGGACGCTTCCATGTCGGGATATAGGGTGTGATGCCGGGCGCCGTGATCGGCGCGCGAAACACCGTGCCGTCTAGGATGGCGCGGATGCTTCCGTTCGGGGATTTGTACATCTCGGAAAGGTTGTACTCCGTCACGCGTTCCTCATTCGGCGTAATCGTGGCACATTTGACGCCAACACCGTATTGCTTGATGGCTTCGGCTGCGTCCATAGTAATGCGGTCGCCTGTACGTTCGCGTTCCGGCAAACCGAGGTCATAATATTCGGTTTTGAGTTCGAGGAAAGGATGAAGCAGGAGTTCTTTGACCTTGGCCCAAATGATTCGTGTCATTTCATCGCCGTCCATTTCGACGATCGGAAGGTGCATTTTGATTTTGTCAGACATTGTAATTCCTCTCTACGGTGTATAATATAGTATAAAAATTATACCATATGGTGCCACGCACCCGGTTCCGAACGGATTCGTTCTTGCTTCGTCCCGGTTCGCAAAAAAGTGAGTGGCTTCGCAAAGGAGGCAACGATATGAAAGCACTGTTGATCAACGGCAGCCCGCACAAAAGCGGTTGTACCTATACCGCGCTGAGTATTGTCGCGGAAGAACTTACGGCAAACAGCGTGGAAGCGGAAATTTATCAAATCCCTGTCAATGCGACGTCGGGCTGCGTTGCATGCGGGGGCTGCATGCGTACGAAAAACAACCGCTGCGTGATCGATGACGGTTCCGCAGTCAATGTTATTCTCGAAAAAATGGAAACCGCGGACGCCTTGGTGATCGGCTCTCCGGTCTACTATGCCTCGCCCGCCGGACAGCTTCTTTCTGTCCTCGATCGTGTCTTCTTTGTGGGAGGGAGGAGTCTTTTCCCAAACAAACCGGCTGCGGTGGTATGCTCTGCGCGTAGAGCTGGCACAACGGCAACGCTAGACGTGCTGATGAAATATCCGATCATCTCCGGGATGCCTGTCGTACCTTCTGTCTATTGGCCGATGGTACATGGGCAATCAGCAGAGGAAGTGCGGAAGGACAAAGAAGGCGTGCAAGTCATGAGAGGGATCGGATGGAATATGGCATGGCTGCTTCAGTGTATCGCCGCCGGACGTGAAGCCGGCATAAAAGATCCGGGGGTCCCCGGCGGTGAAAAAGTTTGGACCAATTTTATCCGCTGAATTTCAGCTTCGGTTCAGCACCAGCGCATAGGATTATGATATGAAAGTCTTGATTGTAGAAGACGAAACAAGATTGGCGGAAGCCGTAGCGCAGATTCTGCGCCGCCAGAATATTGATGTCGATCTTGCGTTTGACGGCGAGGCCGGGCTTTATGACGCTCTCTCCGGCGTCTACGATGTGATTCTGCTCGACATTTTGATGCCAAAAAAAGACGGAATCACTGTGCTGAAAGAGTTGCGTGCGGAAGGCGTTTTTACGCCGGTTATCCTTCTGACCGCGTTGGGCGAAGTCGAAGACCGCGTGAAAGGTCTAGATGCCGGTGCGGATGATTATCTGCCCAAACCGTTCAAGTCGGAGGAACTCGTCGCGCGCATCAAAGCGGTCACGAGGCGCAGAGGAGAATTCCGTCTCGAGGACCTCCTTGCTTTCGGCGACATCGAACTCAATCCGCTCTCTCTTGTGCTGGCGTGCAATGGGCGTTCGTATGCACTCACGCAGAAGGAGTCACGTCTGCTGGAATATTTGATTGAAAACAAAGATATCCGTCTTTCCGCAGATGCAATCATAGAGAAGGTTTGGGGTTATGACTCGGATGCGGAGGATGGAAATGTCCAGGCCTACATCTCCTTTCTGCGCAAAAAATTGGCGGGACTGGGCTCCGCAGTCAAGATCGGGAATATGCGCGGATCCGGGTATATGCTCGAATATGAATAGATTATTTTTGGTACTCCGAGGGATAGAACCTTCAGACCCCTCGTTGAAAAAGCTTCGCAACCGTCTCCTTTTTATCAACATCGCCGCCCTTACAATCGTGGTCGCCGCATCTATGATGATTGTCTATTTGACGACCTACAACCGTGTACAAAACGAGATTGAGAAAAGACTGCGAGAGATTCCCGCGGGTGTGTCAGAAAACATCAGGCTGTGGCAGGGAATCCAGGACATTTCGGATGTGTTCGGGCTAGGCAGCGAAATCGTATCAGCGGACGGTGGCGTTATCGTGGGCGGGAGCGTGGATTTCCCCATTGATTATAGCAAGACATTTGTGGCGAATATCTCGCCGAAAGGACAGATCACCGTTTTTTCGCTGATCGAAATGAGTGACCGCGAATATTTTGGGGCCGTACAATTGGCTCTCGCCGGAGGCAATGCACGGGGACCCTTGCTGATACGGGGCGAATCTTGGCATTACAAGGTCGGAACGACGACGCTCATGGAAACCTCGGGTGTGGAAGAATATCAAACAAGTGTGGTATTTTTAAATACGGATGAAGAAAGCGGCAGACTGAAGGGTCTTGCACTCTCGCTGCTCATCATCGGCTTGAGTGCGATCGCGGTCATTTTGTATCTGAGCTATTTCCTTGCGAATCGGGCGATGGTTCCGGTGCAGGCAAACATGGACAGGCAGCGCCGCTTTGTCGCGGACGCGTCCCATGAGTTGAAGACGCCGCTCGCCGTCATCACCATGAATGGCGAAGCGGCGAAAGGAACAACGGATATCAGGGAGATCACAGAAAATATGGCCAATATCGAAGCGGCGGCAACCCGCATGGACAGTCTCGTCCGCAACCTCCTCACGCTTGCGCGGGAAGAAGAGACGAAACCGGTTGTTTCCGCCTTTGATCTGTCCGCTGTAATGGAAGAGGAGGCGGGACGCGTGGAGGCCATCCTGTTTGAAAAAGACATCCGCTTTGTGTTTGAAAAGCCGGAGGCGCCGCTCATTGTCAAAACAGACCGTGAAAAACTCAAAATGGCAGTCGACATTCTTTTCGACAATGCTGTGAAGTATACCCCGGCCGGAGGGTTCGTCTCGGTAATCATCAGGCCTGCCGCGGGAAAGGCCAAGCCGCAGATCATCGTTAAGAATACAGGCGCCTATCTGTCGCTCGAAGACCGTTCGCGCATCTTCGATCGCTTTTACCGGGCGGACAAGTCGCGCAACAGCGGTACCGGCGGTCACGGCGGTCACGGCATCGGGTTGGCCATCGCCAAAGAGACCATCCACGGCCTCGGCGGTCAGATTCGGGCGGAGTCTGTGCTGATCGAAGACGGCACCGCCGTCAACCAATTTATTATTAGCTTGTAAAAAATCGCTGAAATATCAATGATTGATTCGACAGCGAAATATTGGACGCAAAGCACAAGGCGCGGCCGCCCAATATTTACTGTCGGAGCAATCATATCAGATCAGCAGCGTACGGAAGAGTTGAACGCCTGTGAGGAGCACGGACTCGTCGAGCGTGTAGGCGGGGCTATGTAGTTTGACGTCTGCGCCCGTGCCAAGATGCAGGAACAGACCGGGAATCTCGCGCTGGTAAAAGGCGAAGTCCTCCGCTGTCATGAGGGGCTCGGCCGGTTCTTGCCACGCGAAGCCTGCGGCAGTAAGAATCGCTTGGGCTTCTTCGTAAAGATCCGGGGGATTGACCACAGGGGGATAACCTTCGGATTTGCGGATCTCAATCTGTGTGCCCGTCCGGAGCGCGGTCTCACGGGCGGCGGTTTGGATACCGTCTTGTAGAGCGGAAAAGGTTTCGTCGTCATAGGCGCGGACGGCGCCGCTGATGCGCGCCTTGGCCGCGACGATATTGTTGGCGGTACCCGCATGAAATTCACCGAAGCGCAGCAGACGGAATACATTCTGCGGCAGCGTCGTTTCGAAGGCATAGGCCTTTTCCACGAAGAGGCAGCCGGCCTCGAGGGCGTCCGCTCCTTTTTTGTACTCCGCAATATGCGCGGAGCGGCCTTCGATTTCCGCTTCCACCACGAAAGTGCCGGCCATAAAGCCGCCCGGACGGCAGGCGATTTGGCCCTTTGGAATACCGGGCCAAAGGTGGATGCCGTAGATCTTCGATACGCCGTAGTTTCGAAAGACGCCGGAATCACAAATCAGTTTGGCGCCGCCTGTTGTTTCTTCAGCGGCCTGGAAGACCAATAATACATTGGCTTTGACCTCGGAGGCTCCGGTGTTGAGCCCGTTCTTACTGAGCCACAAAGCGAGACCGAGCAGGATGGCCATATGACCGTCGTGGCCGCAGGCGTGCATGGCGCCGGTGTTCTCCGAACGGAAGGCGCAGCCGACAGGCTCATCGATCGGGATGGCGTCCATATCACTGCGGAACGCAATCGTTGTCGCTTGATGATTGTCGAAAAAGGCCGTGAAGCCGCCTTTGCCGAGGTTTGTGATCTCACAGCCGAGCGGCGTCAGCGCTTCGGTAAGGAAGGCGCGCGTCCGAGGCAGGTCGAAGTCGAGTTCGGGGATGCGGTGCAGTGCCCTCCGAAATTCGATGATTTGCCGTTCGAGTTCATGGTCTGTCATCTTCGTTTATAGCTCCCAGCTTTTCAGGTATTTTTCCTGCGCCGGCGTCAGGTGATCGATCTCGTCACCCCAAGCCGCGACCCGCGCGCGGGATACAATGTCATCGATTTCCTTTGACACATCGTAGACGCGGTTTTCGAGTGTCAAGTGATTTTGCTTGACATAGAGCGCCGCATAAAACTGTACGGCAAAACTGATGTCCATGATCTCCGCGGGATGTCCGTCGGCGGCCGCGATATTCAGCAACCTTCCCTCTGCGATGATGTTGATATGCTTGCCGCGCGGAAGCACATAAGTTTCGATATTGTCTTTCGTGAGATAGCGATCTTTTGCCTTTTGATTGAGACCGGCCATATCGATCTCGACATTGAAATGCCCGGCATTTCCGAGAATCGCACCGTCTTTCATGAGCGCCATATGCGCCGGTGTGATGACGTCTTTGCAGCCCGTCGCCGTGATAAAGAGATCGCCGAGCGCCGCCGCCTGTTCCATTGTCATGACGGCGTAGCCGTCCATGCGTGCCTCCATCGCTTTGACATAATCGATCTCCGTGATGATGACCTGCGCGCCGAGCGCCGCCGCCCGCATGGCGATACCGCGTCCACACCAACCATAGCCCGCGATCACGACGGTCTTGGAAGCGACGATCAGATTTGTATTGCGCAGGATGCTGTCCCAAACTGACTGTCCCGTGCCGTAACGGTTGTCAAACAAATGCTTGCACCGGGCGTCGTTGACGGCTACCATAGGAAAATTGAGCTTCCCTGCCGCTTCAAGCGCCTTGAGCCGGATCACGCCGGTGGTCGTCTCCTCGCCGCCGCCCCAAACGTCAACCGCTAGGTCGGGCCGCTTGGAATGAAGCATGCCCACCAGATCGCCGCCGTCGTCGATCACGATATTGGGACGATGCGCCAGGCACATCTCGACATGCTTCGAATAACTCGCTTCGCTCTCGCCATGGATTGCGAAGACGCCGACGCCGGGGGCCGCGCGACCGCCATGATCACGATTGTTCTGCGAGGCCGTGCGTCCGCGCACAAGGGCTGCCGCCACATCGTCCTGCGTGGACAGTACATTGCAGCCCATCGCGGAGACCTGCGCGCCGGCCCAAGTGAGTACGCGGCAGAGGTAAGCGGTCTTCGCTTCCATATGAATCGAAAGACTGAGCCGGACGCCCGCAAGCGGCTTTTCGCGCTTGGGCAGATCCGCATATTTCTCTTCGAGCGCGCGCAGCAAAGGCATATGATCGCGTACCCACGCGATTTTCCGCTCGCCCGCCGGCGCCAATTTGATGTCTTTGATGTCGTAATCTTTGCCCATTGTTCACTCCGATTTACCGTGTTACAGAATGACATAAGTATATCATACGCGGTTGCGCGCTCATACGCCGTTGCGGTACCAAATACCGCAGGCGCCTTCGGAAGAGACCATGCAGGGACCCGTTGCCCTGAGTGGTGTGCAGGCTTTGCCAAACATCGGACATTCCGGCGGGTCGATGCGGCCGAGGATGACTTCGCCGCAGCGACAGCCCGCCGGAAGTTCATCGCAGCCGGTTTCGATGTCCGCAGGCGGAGTGTCATGGCCGGTTTCGGAAGTGACAGGCTCTGCGCCGATACGAACCCGAACGCCGGGGCGGACTCGGCCGGCGAGCCAATGAGAATACTGCTTCTTGAGTGTGTAGCCCGATCCGGGAATGACGCCGAGCCCGCGCCATACGGTATCTTCAAGATTAAAATAGGTCTTGAGTAAGGCCTTTGCTTTTGGATTTCCGGTTTCAGATACTGCCTCGGGATAGAGGTTTCGAACGCCCGGTTCGCCATGGATGCAACTCTGCACAGCCGCTTCGAGCTGCCTGGCTTCAAAGCCGGCGATTACAAAAGGCCGGCCGAATTTTTCGGCAAGGGGGAGATAGACTGCGCTGCCCGTGATCACACTCACATGGCCGGGGCAGAGAAAAGCGTCTATGTCCTCCCCGGTTTCGCAGATCCACTCGATCGCTCGAACCGCGGATTTCAGCGCAGGCAGCAGGCGAATATTTGTCAGGCCCCGCGCCTCCGCTTCCTCGATCAAGAGTGCGTAGGCCGGCGCTGTCGTTTCAAAACCGACGGCGGCAATGGTATATTCGACATTCAGGTTTTTTTCGGCCAGACCCAGCGCGTCGAAAGGGGAATAAATCATATGCACGTCCGCGCCCGCCGCCATCGTGTCGGAAAGCGTCGTGCCGTCCGGCGAAGGGACTTTCATCATATCCCCAAAACACAATAAGACATGCCCGGGCGTTCGGGCGATTTCTATGCTGTCCGCGATATAGGAAGGCGGTGTTACGCACACCGGGCAGCCCGGTCCGGAAACAAGGCGGACGCCGGCGGGCAGAAGTTCCCGGATTCCGCTGCGGAAGACGGCGGCCGTGTGTGTGCCGCACACCTCCATGATCTTAAACGCATTTTTGCTCAAGAAACGTCTATTCCTTCGAAAATCTCCAGAATCTCTCGTGCCTTGTCCTTTGACATGGCTTCGATCGCCATGCCGGCATGCACCAGTACGTAATCACCGGGCTTGGCGTCGACGAGTCCGGTGTGGACGGACACGATATTACCCGCAAAGTCCACCTTCGCAGTTCGGCCGTCCACCGTTAAAATCTTTCCGGGATACGCAACACACATAAATATATTATATAAAAATTAGCGATACAAAACTATGGGGGTGAAGGAACTTCCGAGTTTAGATGGAGAAAAATTACCATTCGTGCGCGTATTGCTACCATTCGTGCAGATTTTAACACAAACCACTGTTTTTTTGCTTCAATATTGTTATTCGCGGGTATGACAGGGCTGGTTTGTGGGAAGGACGGGGAGATTTTTTTTACGAATAAGGCAATTTTTTTGGCAATTTCGGGTACTTTTAATAGTGTAGGGAAACAATCGGGAATTATCGGGAATCATTATGTTTGCACGAAAAAAATGTTTAAATCACAAAAAAGGTGGGTATTATATGAATAATCGTAAAAAACTATGATGGTTCTCCTGCCTGAAAATGAGTGGCAGGCATTGTCCAAAGAGGACGTAAATAAGCGTTTGACAGAAAGGAATAGGGGAGCAGAAAGATGAAAAAGCAAATCTGGCAAAAAAGGACATTCAAACAAGTGCTCGGCGTCATGACCGCATTGCTGATGCTGGTCATGGCGGCGGTTCCTGCCTTTGGGGACGAATCGCTTTCGCAGTCCGGCGAAGGCAATCCGGCGGAACTTGAAATCGGGGATGAGGGAGCCGCTGCGGAAGCGGACATTTTCTCCACGGAACCTGTACCGGAGACGGAACCATCCGTTACGGAGCCCAAATATTGGGAAGGGGGGGGGGGATTTCCCACCACATGACGGCAGTGGCGAAGCGGGTGTGGATTCGCCGGCTGAATCGGCGAATGACGAGGATGCGGATTCGCCGACTGACGATGTCATCCTGAACAAAGTGAAGGATCTTTCCTCAGAGCTTACAGGAGATTCTTTGTCTGCGGCTCAGAATGACAGGGATGTGACGCCGCTTGCTGCGGCCATCTCCGCCCTTGGTGTTTCGGTTGTCGTCAGTTTTGAGGTGCCGGACGGCGCGGGGGGCTGGACGACCTACGACAAGCTGAAGACGGATGAGAACGACGGGCTTCTGAAAAGTCTGCCTGCGCCCCTGAACGCGGCGGCCTACGGACAGCGTACCTTCCTCGGCTGGACGACCGACAGCGAGCCCACGGAAACCTCGCCGCTTTTCGACTTTGACGGGGCGGTCGCCGCAGACCAAACCCTGCGCGCGGTCTTTACGGACAAATGCCTGGTGCAGTTCCTCGACGGCTTTGACAAGGTATTCAGCACACAGCTTGTTCCGGACGGCTACTTTGCGGTCAATTTCAGCAACCCGGCCGGCGACCCGCCGGGCGGCTTTGAGTGCTCTGTGGGCAAGTTCTATACCGGAAGATGGACTTTGCAGGGCGGCAGCGGCGATTTTAACTTCGGCGGTACGCCCATCACAGGGCTCACCGTCCTGAAGCCGGTTCTTGTCGACAAGCATCATGTCTACTTTATCGGTTCCAGTGCGAAGCCGGTTGCGGTGGCTCCGGGGACCACTGTTGGCGCCATCGGGACGCTTCCGGGAGCCGAGACCATAGGGCGCTCCGGATTTGACTTTGTCGGATGGACGCTTGATGCTAACTCAACGAAGAGCAGCCCGCTGATTGAGGATAGTTTCGAAATAAACGCCGACCTGTACCTTTACCCGAAGTGGAGCCCGCGCCATGGCGGGGGCGTCATCCAAGTTGTCTTCTGGGTCGAGAAGCCGGGGCTGGGTCTTGACTACGCGCCGGGAGAAGAAGACTTGAAAGACCCGAGCAAGTGGGTCTTTGGCGCGAACGGCTTCCCGATTACCGCTGTGAAGGGGAATGGTCTTATCGACGGTGAGCCAGGCGACCTGTTTGGCGGCCCCGGTTTCGACTATGGAGGTCCCGGCTACTCTTCGTTGTCCCCAGCGATGCGCTACGCGGAATTCTTTGCCTGCCCCGAGGTGGCACTGGATGACGAACGCAACGCAGTGCTGAACGTGTACTACAAGCTGAAAACCTACACCTACGTGTTCAGCCTCGGCGGTATAGTTGATGGGCGATACAGAAGGATGGAGATAGGCGGCGAGACATATGGTAACAACACCGACCCTACCGCCGACGATGCCAGATATCAATTTAGCTTCAAGTACGGCGATGACGTCTCAGACGTCTGGCCGTCGCCTAAGACAGCGAGATTTTTCGTAACACCACAAGGCACAGACTTCAATTGGCCCGGCTGGTCGAACGTTCCGAAGGTAATAGATCAGAAGGCCGACTTCTTAGCCACCCATGTCGATAAGATGACGGAGCAGTACATGCCGACGTCTTCCGCGACCTCTACTACTTCGATAGGACTTTATTCAGGGGGTTCGAGCACGTCGAAAAACCTGCGGTATTGGGTGCGGCTCACGCAGGCGGAAAAGGACGCCGGTGAGACACTCGCCGGGGTGCCGCTCGCAGCGTTGATCACCGTCACGGATGTGAACAATGGCGACGTCTACTACCTCATGCCGGAGTTCAACCAGGACAAAGTGACCGCTTCTGTCACCGATGGCATGGCGATAGCCGGTCTTCACTGGCCAAGTCAGGGTAGTTATGATGATTCCGGAAACCGATACCTGGATGCTGATGACGGCACCCGAAACTTCTACTACGACCGTGGCGTGTACAGCCTGACCTACGACATGATGGGACATGGGTTCGGCCAGACTGCTCAGCAGGTGATGTTCGGCGCGTCCATCGCCGAATACGAGGTAACTGACGATGCGGTAGACGGCACCGTCACAGATCCCGATTGGACGCTCAAGGGCTGGTACGAGGATGCGGGTTATACAAAGCCCTTCAACTGGAATACCACGATGCCCGGCAGGAGCTTCACCATCTACGCCAAATGGGAGCCTAAGGATCTGACCGTACGCTTCCTCGATGAGAAAAGTGCTCCACTGGCAATTGACGGTACTGAAAAGCAAGGCGTCATATATGGCGGCTCGCCCAAGCTCACAAGTCTTGTAATAGACGGAATAAGCTATAACAAAGGCGCAACCGTGCCGAACAGAGGCGTGTTCCTCGGCTGGGATTTCGAGCCCGGTAATGGCGTCAGGATTCCCTTCCCTGCCGGTCTTCCGATTTACAAAGACACGAATCTCTACGCCCGCTTCCAAACCGACGGCTTCAAGGTGTTTTACTACGACACCGCCGACACCGCCACAGCCAAGCTGATTGCCACCGACGACGGCGCCGGCGAAGGTTACGCCCTTGACGCAAGGGCCAGGGTAAGGGACGGGTCTATTGTCACTACTCCGCCGGCAGGTCAGCAGTTCTACGGCTGGCGGGTCGATAACAAAGGGGCAATCTATTATCCGGGCGCATCGCTAAAGATTACGGGAGATATGAAGTTGTATCCTTTCGTCGCGCCGGATGGCAGCACGGTCAGGCTCACCTACCACCAAAACACCGCGCCGGACGACACGGTTCTCTATAAAGCAACGGTGAAAAAGAACGATATGTTCGACCATCTCCTGACCGCGGCCGAGGCCGCCGCCGCGCCTGTTTCTTTCGGAAATCCGGATTACACGCTGATCGGCTGGAACAGCAAGGCGGACGGCTCCGGCGATTCCTACGGGCTTGGCGCTTTGTTTGCCGTAGGTTTCTTCGATGCCGACCTGTACGCCGTGTGGCAGAAAAACGCCGTTCCCCCGACGCCTGATGTCTATACCGTCACCTACCACGGCAACGGCGGTCAGACGTCTATATCAGACGACAATTCCTACACCCCGGGAGAGGTAGTCGCCGTCAAATTCAGCCCCACCCCCGAACGCGAGGCTTACACCTTCCTCGGATGGAGTGAGGATCAAAGCGCCGCGGGCGCGGCCTATACGGCGGACGGAGCCACTACCTTTACCATTACACAAAACGTGAACCTCTACGCCGTATGGCAGGAAAACACCGCACCGTACGTGCCTCCTGTTACACCCGACCCTCCGGTCGTGACACCCCCTGTCGTGACGCCTCCGGTTGTTACCCCTCCGGTCGTGACACCTCCGGACGTCACGCCTCCGGCCATCACGGAGCCGACGCCTGAGCCGCCCGCACAAATCGCGCCGCCCGCACAGGTCGCCGAGCCGCCGGAACCGACAGCCGCCGGAACCGGATTCAGCGCCGCCGACACCGCCAGATTTGAAGCGCAAACGGGCAATATCCTTACGGATTTGCTGCAGGGCAACGTGCCGCTCGGTGGGTTTGCCGCCAGCGGGGCCTGGAGTTTGCTGAGCCTGATGCTGTCCATCATCGCGGTACTCAGCACCTTGGTTCTGTTCCTTCAAAAAGCGAACAGACGCAGACAAAGGGACGATGCGGACAGGCGGGAAGGCGATGAGGACAGGCAAAAACGCCGGAACACCATCGTCACGGTATGCGCGGCCATCATCGGTATACTCACGCCGGTCGTCTGGCTCCTCTTGGACGACTTGCGTCAGCCGATGGCCTGGGTCAACCAGTGGACGCTTTTCGTCGGGATTCTCTTTATCGTGCATATCATACTGCGGATCGTATGCGGACGCAGGCGCGAATGGGCGGACGAAGAGAACGATACAGAAAGTGCGGAGCAGGCGACAGGGCTGTACGCGTAAGCCTTCACGTTTCAATTCATTACGATTCAAAGGAATGACAGTTCCTATTTCATTCCTTTGAATCGTAACAAGCTTACAGAACAAGGAACTTTCTTTACCCCATTCCGCCGCTTCGCTGCGGCACAAATTCGTCATGAACAATAAGTTATCCACATTATTATTCACACTTTGCCGTCGAAAGTAATTTCGACGGATTTTTTATTTCGGCTTCTGAAAGGGAAAGCAGTCCATCTATGTCGCGTACATTTTCCCTCGGAACTTCCAATGTCAATCAATGCTGCCCACGGAAATTTCATGGATTTCGACAATTGTGTTACAGACATAATTGTTTGTTGAAATATCAATATAAGCCATGTGCAAGATTAATAGAAGGCATTTGTATTATCTACGCAAACAAATTTCGTATATATGCATGATGACTGAAATTCCAACGATTACGATGGCGTGTTACAAAAGTGTCATAATCCATGAAATTTCCGTGATGCTGCCAATCAATGCTTGCGTATTTTTGAATCCTGTGATAGTCTTCCACTTGCAATTTCAAACAAATTTTTCGTGAGGAAAAGAATTGATCAATCCGGAGACGTATTTTTTGCAAAAATTGAGTCTATACAGCAGACATGGGAGCTTATGGCAGACGCGTCGATAATCAAATTGGCGCAGAAAGCCATCAAGGGAAACCGAAAGTCATTCGAAGCACTCTGTGAGAGCAAGTCGCGGGAGTTGCTGTTCCATGCTGTGGCCATCGTTGGCAATCTGCACGATGCAGAGGACGCCGTACAGGAAACGATTCTGACCATGTATACGAGCATCGACCAACTGCAGGCACCGGAGGCCGTTGATGTTTGGATCTACCGAATCTTAAAGAGCAAATGTATGCGGCTGATCGACAAACGAGCGAAGGGGATCCAGGATCTCGACGTGGATGACGACACGATCGCGGTCATGGATTTGGATACCGCCTTCATTCCTGAGAAATATCTGGAGGACAAAGAACTTGGCGCGAATCTTTACCATATCGTCATGGGCCTTCCGCCAAAAAGAAGAGAAGTGATTTTCCTGTACTATTACGAAGATTTGAGCGTGAAGGAAATCGCAGCCATCACCGGGCAGACTGCGAACACGGTGACAAGCACGATCGCAAAGGCAAGAATGATGATCAAGGAGCAGTTGGAAAAACCGGAAGATCAGATGATAATCGGACTGGGGCTGGCCTCTCCGGCATTGAGCGGCGTGCTCAAACAGCAGGCTTTGGTACAAATCCCCGATCCTGTCCTGAACGCTTTCCATCAAAAATGGACCGCGGATTTGGTTGCGGCGAAATACCCGGTGCAGCACGCGGTCTATAAGGGTCTTGTGGCTGTCATCGTAGTCGCCGTCGGCATCGTCAGCGTAGCAACTGCTGCGTATTATTATCGTCCTGTCTATACAGAACCCGCCGCCACAACGACCGTCACCGTCGAGAACGCGCAGGTATTTGATGTGCCGGCCAAAATCGATTTTCTGGGCGGTGATTGTGAGTGCGGGCATACAAACCCCGATGAGGCGATCATTCAGGATGCAATTTTTGATACAGAGGGAATTCACATCATCTGGACGATTCAGCCGGCCGGCTCTGCGCAAATACGATACGAAGGGGAAGGCGGTCAGGTAACGGACGCTTTCGCAGAAATGAAAGCCGCCGCTGCCCCGGGCGACTATATCCTGACTTTCGACATCACGGACAGCAACAACAACCTCGTCAAAAAGACACGGCAGTTCACGATACTATAGCGTTTCGATTTTTTTCGCTTACAATGCGGAAACAGAGGGACGCTTTGTTTGTGTAATCGCCCGCGAAAAGGGAGTGCCGGGTAACGATATTTTCGGCAAGCACACCCATCTCTTCTTCATCCTCCGTTCAAAAATCAAAGCGCTTCAATGTCCGTGCGACTAAGTCCTGTATACTTCGCAATCAATGCCGCTTCCATACCATCAGCTTTCATCTGACAGGCGGTTTCTTTCTTGCCTTCTACAACGCCCCTTGCTTCGCCCCTTGCTTCGCCTCTTGCTTCGCCCCTTGCTTCGCCTCTTGCTTCGCCCTCGGCAAGTCCCTCATCCCGCGCGTACTGGAGTTGCGCGATGCGGTCGCGCTCTTCTTTGTCGCGGGCTTCCGCGATCATGCGCTCCGCTTCGTCAGCGCTCATCGTCATGATTCGCCCCACCGTCTTTCTGATGTGCGGATTCTTTCCTGCAAGCATTTCCATCTCTTCTTCATCCTCCGTTTTAATCAGTTCAAGCCAGTCCCACAGCGCCGTACCGTCGCTTC
>BNUG01000013.1 GCA_025997195.1 Clostridia bacterium
CTCATCGTACTTCTGTCTCGATTTACTCATTTCGTTTGCCTCCGATTTCCGGGACAGCCAGCAGTCCCTCTCTATCTTAGCAAACTGTCGAAAATTTTAGCACACTCCCTTTTGATGGATAACTCATATCAAGAATATAGCAAGAATAGATGTGCCTGACTATCATCTATGGAATGCACTTTGTCAACTTGAGGTTGCATTTATACTAAAGAATGTCTTTTTAATCGTCTTAATCAGTCGGTAGGTACTGCACAAGCCTGTTTCATTCCCGCCTTGGCGGGGAGTATACTATTGCTATAAGTAATGGGATAAAGCTGAAAAACTATTTGATGGAGAAACATTAAATTCCAACGAATGCGCTATTGGCGATTAGCCAAAGGAAATACGGGACAATACATATTGATTTATGGATACACCCTCTTCGGCTGCACGAATTGCAATACTTCGATGGAGATCCGACGGGATGCGGAGCGTGAGATTCCCCTTATATTTTTTTGTCCCAAATGGCTCGGGGATTGTTTCGCCGTCTTCTTTCATCCATTCAATCGCAGCGGCGACTACAGCCTCAATTTCAGCAAGTGCTTTTCCTATCGTGTTTCCGTGCGCCATGAGAGACGGAAATTCAAGGCAATGGGCGACGTGTGCCTGATCATCTTCTGACCATTCAACACGATACGTATATTTCTCGCTTAAATCATTTCGTGCTTTCATCAATCTTCACCTCATTCAATTTTTCAATTGCACGTTTTACTGCTTTTACTTGATACGGTTTTGCCATTTTGCCATCCTTTTGAATGTTGATTCTTGGGTCTCCTGCCCATGGTGTCTTGAAGATGTGATGGCTTCCTGTGATACGAGGCTCTCCGAAATTATCCGTACATAAATGAAGTAAATCTTCAAACCGAACGTTATTTGGATTATCAAGTATCGTCATACCCACAACAGCATGATAGCATATACGATAGCAAAATACAACACGTATTAATTGTTGGCGTTGCGGTAGTTTTTTCTGTCATTTGGATTTTTGTATGGCGGGCATTTTGGCGCAATCAAGGGCAATACAATAGTATCGCCGAAAAGCAAAACGGCACTGTTTTCGCGTTCCCCTGTCCGCTTTCATTCGACGGAAGAAAGTGTGGAGAATTGGATGAGACCATTTCACGCGCCAGCGGGAAATGAATGCACAGCAACAATTTCATTTTTTCCTCCATTGGAATTGTCATGAAGGATAAAGGCATCTTGATATGGTATTTGTGCCACAGTGAAACTGTGGAATGGAGGGAAAAATGAATAACGGAACAGACTAAGACGTTTTGTTTTGTATAAAGATTTCACAAAACAAAACGTCCCTTTGTGCAATAAACTGCTTGCGTCCGGCGTCTATTCGCCTATTCTTCAAACGGCGTTAACTCGATCACGGCCTTGAACAGATCGCCATCTATGACAATGTCGAAGTGTCCCTGCTGCAAACGCACGAGGTCGCGGGCGATCGCGAGGCCAAGGCCGCTGCCTTCCGTCGTGCGGTTTTCATCGCCGCGCTTGAAGCGTTCCATCAGTTCTTCGGCCGGGATATTGAGTTTTTCCGCCGAGATGTTTTTCATCGTAAAGACGATGCGCACGACCGGCCCTCGCGTTTCACGCCGCAGATCGATATAGACGCGGGAGCCGGCCAGCGCGTATTTGCCCGCGTTGCGGAAGATATTTTCCATCACGCGCCACAGCAGATTGCCGTCCGCGCTGACGTAGTAATGCTCGTCCGGCGCGTCCGTGATGACTTCGAGGCCATTTGCCGCGAAGAGCGTTTCCGTCTCCGCGATTTCCTGACGGACGAGCGAGAGCAGATCCACGCGCTCGACATAGGCGGGCACGGCACCGCTTGAAGCCTTTGCCGCCTCGAACAAATCGTCTGTCAGCTTCTTGAGCCGCTGCCCTTTTTCTTCGAGGACGTCCAAATACTCCGCCGCGTTCTTGCTGCGCAGCCCTTCTTTTTTCAAGAGATCCGTGTAGGTGATGATGGACGTCAGCGGCGTCTTGAGATCGTGGCTCACATTGGAGATCAGATCCGTCTTGAGACGCTGGTTTTTCAGTTCGCTCTCGACCGCCGTCTGGATGGCGCCCGAGATTTCGTTGACGCGCCGCGAGAGGACGTCAAACTCAGCGCGGCTGCCTTCCGGCACCTCGATGCGGTAATTCACATTGCCCACGCTCACCTCTTCAATGCCGCGCCGCAGCCGGCCGTAGCGCGCCACCCATTTTAAGGTGAAATAAATCGCGGCCACGAGCAGCACGATCAGGAGAATAGCGGATACCGGAAAGGCAAGCCCACCCCCATTGGCGACGCTGATTCCGCATACGCCCGCGCAGAGCGCCGTCAGGAACCACAGCGCCGCCACAAGTCCTACGGTTTTCGTCAGGGGATTGCGCTCCTCAAATCCGGACCTGATCGCGCGAGCCAGCTCCCGTACCCCTTTGCCGATGACCAGACACAGAAGACCGATCAGCGAACGCCGCACAAAAGTCAGCGCTTTCAGATTGCGCACGATGGAGAGCAGGCACCAGACAAAGGCCGCTGCCAGCGCCGTCATAGCGCCGATCAAAAGCAGACTCCCGGACGAGGCGATCCCGCCGTCCGCGCCGCCCGGCCAGTAATAATACAGGGACTGCGCACTGGCGTTCGAGAACCAGTCCAACGCGAACACCGCCCCCAAAGCGCTAAGTAGGATAATAACGACCTGCCCCTCCATAAAGAACTTGTCCCAGAGATACGCGTGCCGGGTCCCGTCCGCGCGCTTCCGTCCCGTCCACACGAGGAGCAGGATCAGCAGGAGCAGCGATAAGGCGGCACAGGCGGCGGCCGGGATGAAATTGTTCCGCATGATGGCCGTCTTCGCCTCATAGGCCGTACGCTGCGCCGCGAGCGCCGATTCCGGATAACTCAGGAAGCAGGACAAATCGTCCCAATTGATGTCCACGCTCATCGTCACCGGACCGTGGCCGTCCGTCCACTCGGACATCATCGACTGCAGCGCCGCCGAGGTTTCCAAAACCTCGCCCGCTCGCACGCTGAGGTATTCCGGATCCTGCGCAAAGTCCGCGCTCCCGAAGTCCGTCTTGTTTTTCAGCGCGGCGATATTCGTGACGACGGTCTTTCCGTCCGTCGCAAAATAACGCAGCCCGTCGGCGTCCAGATTCGCCGTCGCCGTCTGCCAATTGTCCGCATTGAGCGCTTTCCACAGCGCAAGAATCTCCCGCGTCTGCTCAGGAAAGGCCGCAAAGAAAGCGCCCGCCGCGCGGATCTCCGCCGGACTGTGCGAAGACAGTGCGATCAGGGGCTCGTAGACTACCGTCTCATCTGGCGACGGAACACCTGCCGACATCTCGCTCGAGGCTTCCGTCCATCCATCCCCCGAGTTGTATACGGAACCGCTATCCCCTTCCATTCTAACAGCCCCTTCCGTTCTGACCCGCTGGAAGAGTTTCTCATTGTCTTTGACACGTTCAAAATCAAATTCCAAAACAGGCACCCTGCCGTATTCACCCGAAATCTGATAGTTGAAATAGCGTTCCCCCATATTCACCCAGGTATCGATTGCCCCGTTCACAATATAATACAAATCCGAACCATAGTAATCGTCATAGGAAAGCTGCTCCATATAAGCCGTGATAGCCTCCTCCGCCGCACTGTCATTCTGCGCCGCAGGTGCAGAATCCACGCCGTCCGCCGCACTGTCATTCCCGCTATCACTGTCATTCCCGCGAAGGCGGGAATCTCCACCGTCATTCGCCGGCGTGACCGGCGAATCCAAGGTGTCCAACACCGTCAGCACCTCTTCCAGCGCCGGCAGTTTGGCCGCCTTGTCAAAGGCGAACAGCAAATTGTGCAACTGATACTGCGCCGTCAGCCGGAAAGCGCGGCTGTCAAGATAATCCTCTCCGGACAGCATTTCCGCAAGACTGGCGTTGCTGACCTGCACGCTGGGCTTGTTCAGCTCGATCATGCCATGCGGCAAGAACCACAGACCGGTCCCCGCAAGCAAGACGCAAAGCACAAAGGCCACCGCCCGCACTCCAAAATAATTCCCGAATTTTTCTTTTGACTTTTCCATAATAGCACCCTCGCCTTTCACTCTCTTGTCATCCTCAGAGTTTTTCAACCTTGTACCCGATCCCCCACACTACTTTCAGGTAGCGGGGGTTTCCGGGGTCGATCTCGATTTTTTCTCTGATTCGTCTGATGTGTACGGCAACTGTGTTTTCGGAGTTGTAAGCCTGTTCGTTCCAGACCGCCTCGTAGATCTGCTCGATGGAAAAGACGCGTCCCGCGTTCGCGGTCAGAAACGTGAGGATGCCCAGTTCCGTCGGCGTCAGCGACACCGGCTCGCCGTCCACCGAAACACTCTTCGCCTCCGTGTCGACCTCAAGTCCGCCCGTGCGGTAGACATTGCCCTTAGGCGGAACCGTCTTGCCGATTCGCGCGCGCCGGAGCAGCGCCTTCACGCGCGCGATGAGTTCGAGCGGGCTGAACGGCTTCGTCACATAATCATCCGCGCCGATGCCCAGCCCCGCGATCTTGTCGCAGTCTTCCGATTTTGCAGACAGCATAAGGATGGGGATGTCCTTCTCCTCGCGCACGAGAAGCGTCGCGCGCATCCCGTCGAGCCCCGGCATCATCACGTCCATGATGATGAGGTCCACGTCCTCCTCCCGCGCCAGCCTCAGCGCCTCGAGACCGTCATACGCCTTGAGGACGTCATAGCCCTCGCCCCGCAGATAAATCTCGATCGCATCCGCAATCGCGTGGTCGTCGTCCGCTACCAAAATAGTGCTCATCGCTGCCCTCCGAACCTTCGTCATTCTCTTTTGCACGGGCTGCCGCCTGCCGCCAGTCCAAGAGAATCCATTGTCGCGGGACGGCAGGATGCCGCCCTTTACGTTGTTGCTGTACAAGAGTGATACTACTTACCTTATCTTACGACACCATAAGGGTTTTTCTTACGACATTCTTAATAAATTCGCCCATTTGAAATCTTTTTGAAACAGTACCGCAGCATTCCCGCGCAGGCGGGAATCTTTCAGGACAGAAGGCCTGTCCCTATGTCCTTCTGTCCTGTTATTGCACTTCGATTTGGATGACGCCAGGCAAACTCGCTAATTGCGAGACAAACCCCTCGGCGTCTGCATCGTGTTTCATCTGAATCGTGTAACGCGAAGATACTTTATCGCCCGGTACGGAGATCGTAGCGATGTGTTTGCTTTTCACGAGATTGCCCGTGTCCGCGATATACTTCGCGAAAGCTGCTTCTGCTTCTAAGGAGGAAACCTCGATATGCAGTATCAGCCGCCGCGAAGTTCTATACACAAGGTTTTCCAGCGCCGGGAAAAGACCCAGCACGACAAGAACCACAATACCGGCGACCACCGCGCCCGCATAGAAGCCGATCCCCACCGCAAGGCCGATCGCGCCGGCCGCCCAGAGCCCTGCCGCCGTCGTCAGACCTTTGATCGTACCCCGCCCGGCCATAAAGATCGTGCCGACGCCGAGAAAACCGATGCCGCTGATGACCTGCGCGCCGATACGCGTCGGGTCCGTCCCCGTGCCGATGGCATCGAAGACAAATTGATTCGTGAGCATCGCGAGACACGCGCCGACGCAAACGAGGATGTGCGTGCGAAACCCTGCCGGATGATTGCGTACCCCGCGTTCCAGACCGATCGCACCGCCTAGTACCACGGCGATGACGACGCGAAGCGCAATGATTCCAAAAGTCAGCGACTCCGTATTAAAAATCGGTGTGAAGAAATTGTCCATGTGTATATTATACAACGATTCCTGAATCAAATATGAATACATTTCGCGGACACTTATTTGTTTGGCAATCCCAATGAGTGTGTTTAAATATCCTTAACGAGGTCACGCACCCACTTCCTCGAAAGAAAACGCCAGCGCATGACGAAGAATTTTACGATTTCATCGAGCTGCACGAGGGCGACCACCCAATACACGGGGAAATGGAAGACGAACACACCGAGAAAGGCCATCGGAACGCCGATGCACCAGACCGACCCCAGGTCGATAAAGAGTCCCGCGCGCGTATCGCCGCCCGACCGCAGCGCACCGACCACAACGGTGGCGTTGTGCACTTTGACGAAGAGCGTGATGCCGTAGACGATGAGGATGAGCGTTGCGTAGTGCGCGCCCTGCTCTGTGAAATTGAACAGTCTCACGACGAACTGCGAGGTGCCGATCAGGATGGCGCCTAATGCGGCACCGAAAATCAATGCGATTTTCAGGATGCGTTTCGCCATGCTGAACGCTTCTTCCGTCTCTCCGCGCCCCAGCTTTTCACCGCAAAGGATGAGCATCGCGTCGCCGATCGCGAAGCAGGTGAGGGAGAAGATATTGAAGATCGTATTGCCGGCTTGCACGGCGGCAAATTCGGTCACACCGACCCGCCCGTACGCAGCGTTATACATCGAAATGCCGACACCCCAGAGGGCTTCATTCAGCATCGTCGGTATTGAGTTCGCGAGGACACGCCCAAACAAGAGTTTTGTCCAGGTAAAGAATTCGCGCAGAGGCCCGGCAAGGATATTTTTACGTCCAAAGATGACGACCAGATAAAGAACCAGTTCCAGACACCGGGACGCCACCGTCGCTGTCGCCGCCCCCAGGATGCCCATTTTGGGGAAGCCGAGATAGCCGTTGATCAGCAGGATACAAAGCACAGTGTTTGATGAAAATACGGCGATGCTGATTTTCAGAGGCACGCTTGTTTGCTGCGTTGCCTTTAACGCGGATGTCAGCGGCACGACAATCGCCCAGGTCGGGAAGATAAAGGCGATCCGGCGTACGAACGGGGCACCCATCTCAATCACGACAGGGATGTTTGTGAAAATGCTCATTACGTTTGCCGGCGCGAAGAAGCAAACCGCCCAAAACACGAGTCCGATTCCAAAGCAGATCGTGATCGTGATGCCCGTTACGCGGCGGATACTCCCGAGATCGCCCTTCCCAAAGAATTGCGACATATAGGTGATCGCGCCGCCGCAAAAACCGAAGAGCACCATCCAGAAGATAAACGTGACCTGCGTGGACAGTCCGACGGCTGCAAGCGCTTCCTCACCGAGATGCCCGACCATCAGATTGTCGACAAGGCTGAGCGAAGCCGCGATCAGGCTCTGCGCCGCGATCGGGAGTGCGACCCGTATCAGCTTTTTCGACAGTTTCTCCTCCATTTACCTTTCACCAGCTGTGATGCGAAATAAAGGCGAACACGGCTTAGGTGTTCGCCTTGCGCATAATGGCAGATTTGCCTTTCCAGATTTGGTGGGCCTTCAGGGACTTGAACCCGGGACCGTCCGGTTATGAGCCGGATGCTCTAACCGACTGAGCTAAAGGCCCGGAAGGCAAACCTTACCATTATGGAAGGGGCTTCAAAAAAATCCCCTTCAAAAAACGGCTGAGTTGCAACCGTTTTAGCTGTCAATTATTATAACAGAGAGCGACCTCAATGTCACGCAATTCGGGCGCCAGGCACGGCCTGTTCGGGCGCCAGGGCACGGACTGAAAAAATGGCCTCGAATGGGCAGACAACTCCGACGAACCTCAATCATCTATATATGTTACAATTTACAGTATTCGGAGAGTGAAATTTGATGAGCATCACCAAGGAATTATCGGACAAAATAGCCATACTGGAAGCTACCATAGAGAAACAGTCTGAAGAGCTCGAGATCTTGGAGACAGCTTTTGATTTGGCTGAAATCGGATTTACCATTTCCAATGCAGACGGCATTGTCATCAAAATCAATCCGGCTCAGATAAGAATCACCGGACACAGTCCGGAGATGACGCTGGGCAGAAGCATGGATGTCATCGAAACCGAAAACAACAACCAATCGGCGACCATGCAGGTCGTCAGGACGAAAGAAGCCGTGACGATCGAGCAGGTACTCCCGTCGGGAAAGAGTTATTTGGTATACGGCAAACCTTACTTCAACAATAAGGGGCATCTAAAATATGTTTTCTGCAACCTGGTAGACACCACCGAATTAAACTATACCTTACAGGAACTGGATGCTTCCAAAACAAGCAACCGCCATCTGGAAAAAACTGTAGAAGATTTGCGCAGGCAGCTTGACATGCAAAATAAGATTGTTTACTGCAGTACAAAGATGCAAAAATTGATCGATCTCTGTGACAAGATAGCACCTTTTAACTCCACTGTCTTTATAAGCGGAGAATCCGGATCAGGGAAAGAGCTCATCGCTGATTACATTGTTGAAAACAGTACCCGTGCCAACAAACCGTTTATCAAGATCAATTGCGGTGCAATCCCCGAAAATCTACTGGAGTTAGAGCTATTCGGCTATGACGCAGGCGCGTTTACCAGTGCCCCTTCAAAAGGAAAAAAAGGAATCCTTGAGCTTGCTGACGGAGGTACCATATTACTTGATGAAATGGAAGAATTTCCGCTTAGACTTCAGCCAAAAATTCTCAGAGTTCTGCTGCAGGGTGAATTTTATCATGTAGGCGGCACGGAAGCCATCAGCACCAACGTGAGAATCATCGCGGCTTCCAATCGCGATCTGGAGGAGATGATTGAAAAAGGCACATTCAGGAAAGACCTCTATTACAGACTATCTGTTATTCATTTAGCTGTGCCCTCTTTAAAAGAAAGGCCGGAAGACATCCCTCTTCTGATTCGCCACTTCCTGCGCAAATCAAACGAGAAATATGAATTGGACAAGGACCTTACTTTGGGAGCCATGGATTATCTGGAGACGCTATCCCACGAAGGCAACATCCGGGATCTGCAAAATACCATTGAGAGAATTGTTTTGTTATCTCAAAACAGGATCCTGGGAATAAAAGATGTAATGTCTACGCAAGATCAGGACTACACAGCTGACGAAACGGATGAGACATCGCTTACAAAAATGGGCACCGGCTCTTCCCTAAAGTCACTGGTGGCAGCATATGAAAAAGAGCTACTGCATCATTATTGGATGAAATATAAAAGTGCATCAAAAATTGCAGAACTTCTTGACTCTAATCAACCCACAATTTCAAGAAAACTGCATCAATACGACATTCTATAAGATAAATAAAATTATAGTTCGCTTAGCAATTTTGCCAATGCAGCTGTCCGTTTTGCGATATGGTCAATATGAATGTACTCTTTCGGATTGTGAAGAAATTCTCCTGTCATACCGAGCCCGTCGAGCGTTGGAATACCAGCAGCTGCCGTAAAATTACCGTCGCTTCCGCCGCCAATCGTGATTCCGTTCAAATCGATTCCAAAATCTTTTGCGATCTCCCTTAATTTTTCAAATAACACGGGATCCGCGACCATGATCGGCTTATCTATCTCGCCCTGGACTTCTAAACGTATGCCGGGCGTCAACGGTTCCAGATTCATGATTCTTTCGTGTATATCCCGAATTAAGGCATCACTTTTATAACGCACATCCATTGTAAAGTTAGCTTCCTCCGGTATCATACACGTACCTTCGATCCCGCCGCGGATCACTGTGGGCGCGAAAGTAACACCAGTTATACTCTTGTCCCACCGATCGATATAGAGCAGCTGTTTTGCAATTTCAATAAGCGGACTAATCGCGAGATGCGTATTTGATCCGGAATGAGCGGCCTTTCCATGGGCAATCACCTTGTATGTGCCTCTTCCGTACCGGCCGGTTTTTATTGAATTTTGATCATTCACCCCGGGTTCCATTACCAAAACACTCTGATATTGTCCAGCCTTTTCCAAAATAAGATCCTTTGAATCAACGCTGCCTGATTCTTCATCTCCGTTGAAGAAGACGCCGATCCTGCTTTCAGGCATCGCTCCCAATTCAAGTAAGGCTTTAACGGCATAGTATGCCATGATGATGCCGCCCTTCATATCCAGTATTCCGGGGCCGAACGCGATCTCATCTTCAATTTTAAACGGCATAGTCTGAATCGTTCCTACCGGATAGACGGTGTCGTAGTGACCTACCATCAAAGCGCTTTTCCTGCCCTCGCCGATTTCACCATATATGTGATCTCCACAGTTCTTCTGCGGCAGAACGTCAATATGAAAACCAAGCTCGCTGAACTTTTTCTCAAGAAATTTACCACATCGGTCAGACTCCTCTTTTGCGCCGTGGGAAGGCGATTCCAAAGATACAAATTCGCCCAGGGTTTCCAGCAATTCATCCATATGCTCTTGCAGATATGTTAGTAATTTGTCGTTCTTCATTCTTCTCTCTCACCCATTGCCCATGAACGCATCCATCCAGTCGTTCGTTCTTTCTTACAACTTACACAGCTACTCTGCACTATTGGCATCATGCTAATATCTCGACAACATCCAAATTTTTCAAACCCGAGGCATTTCCCTCTTCAATGTCCACATGCAGCGTCGGTTCGGGAATCTCTGTGAACACGACAGCCGTATTCTCGAAGATCAATCCTCTTTCGCCACCAATTTTCACGCTGACGTTTTGACCTTTTTCAAAACCCCACGCTGCTGCCTGCTCGTCAGTCATGTGAATATGGCGTTTCGCGATTAAAGCCACAGAATCAAGGTGCATCTCACCTTTAGGACCTATGAGTGTAAGAGGCGCTAAATCAAGAGATCCGGATATCTTAACCGGAGCGTCAATCCCGAGGACATAGTTATCTGCCTTAAGTATCTCTGCCTGCACGTAAGGTCTTAGCGGCCCGAGAATGCGGACATTTGATATTTCGCCTTTTGGCCCCGCCAGCGTGACCGTCTCATTTGCCGCAAATATGGGAAAGCCCAGCTTCTTTTTTTCTGTTAGCTCATAGCCTTCTCCGTACAGTATGTCCAGGGCTTCCCTGTTGAGATGCACATGCCTATTTGATAATAATACGACTGCGGTCTTCTTCATTGTCATAGTCCTTTGCCTCTTCCTCTCCGCGTAAAATCCGAAGTGTTCCTGCTACAAGAGCTTCCATTTCAACAGCGCCGGGTACAATTTCAACCGGAGCGATAAAGCGCACCCGCTCAGATAAACCATCTGTAAGCAGTTTGGAACGGGCAATCTCCCCCGTAAGTATGATGCGGTCAACCTGCCCATTCATTACCGTAGCCATGCCGCCGATATCTTTTGCAATCTGATAGATCATAGCGCCGAAGTAAAATTCCGCCTCTTGATCTCCTGACTCAATTCTTCTTTCCACTTCCAGCATATCGCTGGTGCCCAGATACGCGACAAGCCCGCCACCCCCCATCTGTCTCTTTGTACATTCTGAAAATGTCCATTCCCCGGAGTAACATTTCTTCGTAAAACCAATCATGGGAAGTGCACCTGCACGTTCCGGAGAAAATGCATTGATGTGACTGTCTATGATCTTGCCCTTTTCATGAGCATTGACGGTAATACCACCACCCAGATGGCAGATTATGAAATTGTAATCCTCATACCGGCCTCCTAATTTGCCGGCAACGGTATGACCTGCGGCTTTTTCATTGAGCGGATGACCCGCCCCTCTCTGTATAGGCAGTTCAGGCAGACCGGATACTTTTGCGTACTCAATAAAATCATCCGCGAGCGGTGCATCATAGATGTATCCGGGGATATGATATTCTTCCATCAGAGCATAGGCGATCATGACACCCAGGTTCGACGCGTGAGGCCATGGAGCTCTTTTGCATTCTTCTACCATGAGGTTTGTAATGCCGTATCCACCGCATTGTATCGGTCTTCCGCCTCCGCCACGGGACACGATGACATCAAGATCTGTTATCCCTATTTCTTTCATATATTCATCGACCAGAGTTTTGCGCATATCAAACTGGTCGTTGATTTCGCGGAAAGATGCAATCACTTCCGTAGGATGCTGTATTTTCTTACTATGAATCTCTTTCTCGTTTTCATAGCAGGCCACCCGGGTAGACGTGGAGCCCGGATTGATCACAAATAGTTTATATATTTTTCCCATACTCGATTCCTCTCGTCACAAGCTGCTTGTTCGACTCGGCAAAACGAGCCTTTGAACCGGTAAATGTCTTGTCGATGATTGCCGCGATCGATTCTTCTTTGATACTTCCCGCGATGGTAATATACACGCCAAGGAGAACCATATTTGCACCTCGGGGATTCTTTTCTTCTTCGGCGATCTCGTCTGCGGGAACATAGAATACAGAAAGATCTTCTCTTGTTGCCTTCTCCGGAATCATGGAACTGTTTATGATCAGAATACCTCCGGGACGAACGATAGATTCAAACTTCAGCAGCGACGGCAGATTCATCACGATACAGTAGTCCGGCTCGGTTACGATGGGATAAGGAATCTCGACCTCGGAAATAATGACACTGCAGTTTGCTGTGCCGCCTCTCATCTCTGCGCCATAGGACGGAAGCCATGTCGCTTCCAAACCTTCCTTTAAGCCCGCGTAGGCAATCATCTGCCCCATGCTAAGGGCGCCCTGTCCACCGGATCCGGCTATGGTAATTTTATTTTTGATCATTTGTCACCCTCCTCCCAATCTTTGAACACGCCAAGAGGATAAGCCGGAATCATTTCGGTTCTGATTCTTTCAAGTGACTCAAGCGGACTCATGCCCCAATTTGTCGGACATGTTGACAATATCTCAATCAGGGAAAATCCGGCTCCTGCCATCTGACATTCAAAAGCCTTTCTGATCGCTTTCTTTGCTTTCCTAACGCTGACAGGTGAATCAACAGCTACACGTTCGATATATTTTGCGCCATCGATCGTAGATAGCAGCTCACAGATATGGAGCGGCTGACCACAGAGGCCGGCATCTCTTCCGTACGGTGATGTAGTTGTCTTTTGGCCAATCAGTGTTGTGGGCGCCATTTGGCCTCCGGTCATGCCGTAAGTTGTATTATTCACGAATATTGTCGTGAATTTTTCACCGCGATGGGCTGCATGAATGATCTCAGCGGTACCGATCGAAGCCAAATCTCCATCTCCCTGATAGGTAAAAACCAGCTTGTCCGGATTCATCCGTTTCACACCGGTGGCATTTGCGGGAGCTCGTCCATGGAGCGAAAATATCGTATCGACATTCATAAACCACGGCATATAACCGCCGCAGCCAACGCACCCAACACTTATCGTGTCGTCACCCATATCCATTTCATCAATGACGGATGCAACCAGTTTCAAAGTCAGCCCATGCGTGCATCCCGGGCAGAAGGTGAACGGTACGTCATTCAGTGACTCAGGCTTTCCGTATAAGACGCTCATACCTTCATCTCCTTCCACACTTCTTTGACTTTTTCGATGATTCCATCCGGCGTAAGCGGTCCTGTGGCAGAGTCGCCCACATGATGAACCGGCCACCTACCTGCCGAAGCGATTCTCACATCGTCGATCATCTGACCGATGATATTGATCTCGGGGCAAATGATCGCCTTGCAAGGATCCCCTATCTGCCCGAATGTTTCATATGGAAACGGCCACAGAGTCCTTGGTCTGATAAGTCCCAGCTTCACCTCAGAGCCAATGGCTTCAACTGCAGCAACACACATACGCGCCGCTGTGCCATAGGCACACATGACGATGTCTGCATCTTCTACATCAACGATCTCGACGCTTGTCTCGTTTGCTTTGATTTCCGGATAGAGAATTGTTTCGGCATCATATTTTTCCTGATAATGATTCTTCCCTTCCGCTATGAACAGAAATTCAGACTTTCCATTGCGCTGACCTCTTCCATGCAGGGCCCAGGTCTTCTCCGGTAAGTGTTCTCTCTTAGCAGGCAGTTTGTCAAAATCTACACTTCCCATCATCTGTCCTATCATTCCGTCAGCCAAAATGACTACCGGATTCCGGTATTGATCCGCGATATCAAAGGCTTCAAAAGTCATGTCTGCTGCTTCCTGAATGGTTGAAGGAGCAAAGGTCACCACTTTATAACCGCCGTTTCCGTTCATGCGATAGTCTTCCTGTGCCGCGTTCATTGTTCCGAATGCAGGACCATTTCTCATTACGACAACGACAACGGCCGGGAGTCTTGTCAAAGTCATAGCGGCAAGAGCCTCCAGCTTCAGACAATAGCCCGGTCCTGAGGTGCTCGTCATCGCCCTGGCACCGGATGCAGAAGCCCCCATAACCATATTCATGGCAGCGATCTCACTCTCTGCTTGTATGAACGTACCATTGCGCAGCGGCATCTCGCGAGCGAAATATTCCGGGATTTCATTTTGCGGTGTGATCGGATAGCCAAAGAATGCCCGGCAGCCTGCCCGGAGCGCGGCTTCAGCGATCACTTCATTTCCTTTCATAAGTACTTTCGTCATCCGATCAACCTTCCTTTCCTTGTGATCGATCTTCCTCTGTTTTTTCAATGGTAATGATGGCATCGGGGCACATCAGTGCGCAGTTACCGCAACCGACGCATTTCTCCGGATGCGCAATCATTGCCGGATGTACTCCTTTTTTATTGAGGCGGCTTTTATCAAAAGAAATCAATTCAAACTTACACCAAGGAATACAAAGTTCGCACCCCTTACATTCTTCATGATTAAAAATAATATTAAATTTCATTCTCTGTCCTTTCTTATCAGCCTTTCCATTACATTGATCTGCATCAGTGGTTTTACAATAAATCTCTTACCGGAAAGCTGTATGTTCTCTGTTTCTTTCTCGAACTTTTCTTCCATCAATGTATAAACAACCGGAATTCCCGTAATCTTTGATAACTGTTCGATGAGTTTATTGCCTTTCAAAATATCATCGACGGAAGTCTCCTTTAGCATATGCGTAGAATTGATCAAGCCGTTTATCTTCAGTCTCGATGCGTTTTCTATGGCGGCGATACACGCTGCAGCACTTTCCGCATTTGCTGTTTGAGGTCTGTTTGCGTTCACTACGATCCACATATTATATGTTTTGTTTCGCAGCGATTCTGCATACCTTGCAAGCACATGCGCCCCTGACGGATCGCCTCCGACATCTACTATATTTACGATTCCGTCCTTCCCATCCGAGGTAAAACACGTCTGCAGTGACGCCGCAAGTGCCGGCATATCCATATGGTAATCATCCTCGTAGTTGCTCGAGATCACGCGGATATCCTGAGATTTGAAATATTCTTTCAGCTCTCTCAATCTAAAATACGGATTGACGATATCCAGATCAGCGATCACGGGATATCCGCCATGGTTCTTCAGGTAAAGGGCATAGCCAGCGACAAATTCAGATTTGCCGCTGCCGGAATGACCGACTACGATGGTGAGTTTTTCCTCACTCATCAGGCCTCTCCCGACTCCGGATATACCCCATCCTCATCAGGAACTTCATCTCCCGAAAGTCCCGGTAGAAATACGCAATAACAAACAACATCCGTGAATGTTCTAAAGATATGCCTGTCTCCTGTGAGCGCGTAGGCAGATCCCGGGCCGAGATGATATGCTTCTCCGGTAGCAAGATCTACAATTTCAGCTTCCCCTTCGGTTATAACGACGGCTTCCGCATGATTCTTATACCACAGGGTCTGTTCCGTTCCCGCCTTCACTCTTGTCTCATGAAGGGAAAAACCCAGTGCGTCATCTTTTGTAAAGAAACGGGCGCTGGTCCAAATATCCGTTTCTGCAAATTGTGCGGATCCTTTCAGATCCTCTCTTTCTCTTATGATCATCTGATTCCTCCTTATGCCCTTTATGCTTCACCCAGGTAGGCTTTCCTTATTTCATCGCTCGCGAGCAGGTCTGAGGAGATACCTGATTGCACAATCAGACCCGACTCGATCACGTAAGCGTGATTTGATATTTTCAGCGCCAAATTTGCATTCTGTTCCACAAGCAGTATCGTAATGCCCTCCTGGTTTGTCTCTTGAATGATGCGAAAGACTTCCTGAACCATGGTTGGCGACAAACCCATCGAAGGTTCATCGAGAAGCAGGATTTTGGGTCTTCCGATGAGAGAACGACAGATGGCCAGCATCTGCTGTTCACCGCCGCTGAGGGTTTTTGCCAATTGTTTACGCCGTTCCTTTAGTCGTTCAAAGCGATCCATATATGCGTCCGCTTCTTCTTTGATCTTTTTTTTATCTTTTCTGGCAAGCGCCCCGGCCAGTATGTTCTCATATACAGGCAAATCTCCAAAGACTTTTCGGCCTTCCGGGCAGTGAATGATACCGCTTTTTACGACATCCTGAGCTTTATGGTTGCTTATATCCGTTCCTTCAAAACGAATCGTCCCGGAAGAGACTTTCACCATGCCGGATATGGCATTGAGCAGTGTCGTCTTACCGGCACCGTTGGACCCGATGAGCGCAACGATCTCGCCTTCTTTTATTTCCAGGCTTACGCCTTTTAACGCATGAATATGACCATAATAAACTGAAACGTCATCGACTTTTAACATGAACAATGCTCCTTATATTTTATGTCAATTCGTGCTCTCGCCCAGATACGCGGTAATGACGGCCTGATCGTGCTGAATCTCATAGGGTGTTCCATCAGCGATTTTGCTACCTGCTTCGATACATATGATCCTCTCTGATAAGTTCATGACTACGCGCATGTTATGCTCAATGATCAAAATGGACATACCCGGCTTACGTATACTCTGCACAAGACCAATGATCTCCACAGCTTCCTGAGGATTCATACCTGCCGTCGGTTCGTCCAGCAAGAGAAGCTTAGGTTCGTTCGCCAAGGCACGTGCCAACTCAAGGCGTCTCTGGTTGCCGTAACTCAGGTTTCCTGCCCGTTCTTTCATCAGGTCAGTCAACCCGACCGTTTCCAGAATTTCAAATGCCGCCTTTTTGGCCTTTATTTCATTTGTTTTGATCTTGTTTGTACGGAAAATAGTCTGGAACAAGGGTTCCTCTATCTTGTTTCCCATGCCTACCAGCACATTTTCAAGTACGGTTTGGCTGGCAAAAAGGCGAACATTCTGAAATGTACGATTAATACCTTTGGCCGTGATCTTATCGGAAGGAAGCCCCGTAATATCTTCTCCGTCATACGCAATTGTACCTGACGGAGGCTTATAGAAGCCTGTGATCAGATTAAACAGCGTAGTCTTTCCTGCACCGTTGGGCCCGATCACACCAAGGATCTCATCCGGAGCCAAAGAGAAACTAATATCCTTCAGCACCTGCAATCCTGCGAAACTCATATGGATCCTCTTAACATCCAGCAGATTCATCTTCCGCTCCTTTTCGCATGAACAACCTCTTTAGACCATTTCTAAGCTGTCCGCTCCAGCGTATCAGTACATGATTTGAATCATCATCGCCAAGCAATCCCTGGGGCCTGACAATCATCATGACGACCATGATAAGTCCGTATACGATGGTACGGTATACAGCGATGCCTCTAAACACCTCAGGAATCAGAACCAGAATACCTGCTCCGAGGATTGACCCGGGAATGCTTCCCAGACCGCCGATAATGATCATCTGGAAATACAGAAGACCTTCATCTAAACTAAACTGCATTGGCCCCACGAACTGATTATAGTGTGCAAGAAGCACACCCGCCAATCCGGCGAAAAATGCTGTAATGGTAAAGTTGATAATTTTATTCAAATTCACCTTGATGCCCATGGCTTTCGCAGCAACCTTATCTTCCCGGATCGCAACAACATCCCTGCCAAATTTTGAGTTCACGATGTTCCTGATTACAAGTATCGTAACCACAAGACAAATCAGGAATAGATAATAATACGATTTGCCTGTATGAAACTGGAACCCCAAAAGGCTGATACCGGGAACCTGCGGGATACCCATGGGTCCGTTGGTGATATTCGCTGCATTGACGAAGAATATTCTTGTGATCTCCGACACGCCCATTGTGACGATCATGACATAATCACCCTTAATGCGCCCGACACAAAGGATAGCGGTCAGAAATCCAAACACGGTAGCGGCAATCAAACTAACCGGCAAAGTCGCCCAAAACGGCAATGAAAATTTAGTTGCCAAAATAGCCGTGGTATAAGCACCAACACCTACATAACAAGCGTGACCCATAGCCAGCTCTCCGCCATAACCGCCGATAAGATTTATTGAAACGGATATGATGCAGTAGATGAGGATCATGTTGATGATTCGAAGCAAATATCCATTCCCTGTGATCTGCGGCAAAGCCAGCAAAGCGACAGCAACAACTGCGTAGAAAATCAGTTTTGTCTTCTTATTGTTCATCATAGTTTCCACAGTCATATCCCGCCCTATACCTTATCTAAAGCTTTCGTGCCAAAAATACCGGATGGCTTGATGATTAAAACTAAGATCAATACACCATAAGCGATGGCATCTCTATAACCCGAAGAGATAAATCCTGCACCAAGAGCTTCTACTAAGCCCAAGATAATGCCGCCAACAAAGGCCCCGTATAGATTGCCAAGGCCTCCAAGCAGGGAAGCGGTAAAAGCTTTTACCGTTGCACCAAATCCCATGGCGATGAAGATGCTCTGGTAATATGTGGCATAGAAAACCATACCTAAGACACCTACCGCCGCACCGATTGTATAGACGATACTGATCACCCTGTTCACAGGGATGCCCATCAAATCGGAAGCATATACATTCTGAGATACGCACCTTATAGACAGACCCGTCCTGGTCTTTTGCACAAACAAAGATACGACAACCATGATCACCGCAGCGATAAGGAAGATGTTGACCGACAGACCCGATATGGACACATTGCCAATCTCATGCATCTTAAAGGGGATGATTTGCGGGAACGACTGCATGGAGCTGCCCCATACAACCTGTGCGATGCCGCGCATGACCATTGCAACACCCACCGCACTGACAAACGGGGCTGCGCGACTTGCTTTTCTTACCGGCCGATAGGCGAACTTTTCAACAAGGAGACCAAATACCGCACCGATCACGCAGGCGGCAACTACCGCAAGGAACACGTTCCCTGTTACGCCAAGCACTGCGGCGCATACAAATACACCGACCATGCACAGATCCCCATGCGCGAAATTAATTAGATTTAAGATACTATATATGATGCTGTAGCCAACGGATAACAGTGCATAAATGCTGCCGATTGCCAAACCATTCACAATCTGCGTAAGTAAATACTCCATAGGAACCTCCGGCTCAATCTTCTTTTAGATAGAAGTTATAGTATTCTGGGCATAATTCGTATAGTTCAGCGTCAGACAGCAAAATCAAGCCTCGTTTTTCCAGCCATACTGACACAAATACATCTTCATCCGGCAAAGTTCCCCATGTATTTCCTTCCGATTTTTTTCGGTGCTTCATCTCTTCGATAAATTTCCAAAATGCCTTTTCTGAAGTTGCCAATTTCCCCTCGATGCCATAATGTTCTTTGGGAAAGCTGTTTTCGAAGCGGTAGAATTTATCCCAATCGATCTCCCGATCAGCGGCGTTGCCGGGCGCGCGGTCAGCAAGCACGGGAATGTTCGCTCTGCCGGTCTTCATTAAGTATGCAGTCTCCGCCACACGTTTTCCTACTTCATATACGGTCTTCATGCCGTGATGATCCGTTTTGACGGAATCGGGTGCAGCAGTCGGCACACCCAGATTGCAGGTAGCGGTGCCTGCAATGTGGGCGCCCTGCGTTCCGACGACGATCATATTTTCAGCCAGCATCCAAGTGATCAAGTGCGTGGCGGCGACTTCCGTGCCGCCATGCACATCATAAGCTACAGTGATAACACCGCCCACCTTATTGTAAAGTGCTCCTGCATACTCTGTGTTACCGGCCCCGCAGAATGTATTTGTCCTGTCGATAAACCTACGAATCTTCGTCGTGCCGGACCACCAATGAACGGGGCTTGCTACGACGATTCCGTCTGCTTCGATGAGTTTCGGATATATGCTATCCATATCATCATGAATCACAGGACAGTAGGAATCTCCTCCTGCCCTGAGAAAACAGACATGACAGCCCTTACAATCTTCAATCTTCATTCTGCTGAGATCGACGATCTCAGTTTCAACCGGAATGTTCAAAGAGCCCAAACCTTCCAGGCATTTTTTGAGTGCGTAATAGGTATTCTGCTCTTTTCGGTGGGATCCACATATTCCAAGGATTTTCACCGCGCCGTCAGTCATGATGAGATCTCCTATTTAACCCAGGGCGTGAAATGTCCGTCTTTTACGACAAAGACCATCTGCATCTTTTCCGCAACATCGCCTTTATCATCAAACTTAGTCTCTCCTGTAGGTCCGATATAATCGATCGTCCTAAGCACTTCAGGTAAGGTTTCTTTCGTGGCTCCCTTTTCTATGGCCGCCTTAATGATATAAGGGATTTCATATCCATAGGCGTTTCTCTCGTCCGGGATCGCACCGTCATGAGCATCTTCGTACTTCGTAACAAAATCTTTTACTACGGGTTCCGGACGATCCGGATCCCAATATCCGAGTAGGTATACACCTTCCGCAGCTTCTGCACCGGCCAATTCGATCATCGCATCGTTGGAGCAGGCCGCCGGAGTAACGACAGGAATATCCAGTCCTGCAGCTTTCATCTGACGGATGATGAGTCCGGCTTCATTGTAGTCGCCCAAGATAAGGAGTACTTCGGGATCTGCTTGTTTGATCTTTGCAAGCTGTACACTGAAATCCTTGTCGGACAGCGGTACATAGAGTTCTTCCGTAACAATTTCTGCACCGAATTCATCTGCCGCTGCCTTTGCCCCTGACAGCAAGCCAAGCCCGTAATCAGAGTTTGCAGCGATCGTTGCTATTTTCGTCAAGCCAAGGTTTTCGACACTGTGGCGAACCATCATAGGCGCCTGCAGTCCATCATGAATCACGGTTCTAAAGAAATTGGTGTAACCGAGCTGTGTGATTTCTTCTGCGGATGAACTGGTGTTGAGCACTGTCAGTCCATTCTCTGCGTAGATGGGAAGTCCGGCAATCGTACAGCTGCTGTTTACATGTCCGATGACACAAAACAAGCTGTCGTCTCCGCTGAGCTTCTGCGCTACCATTGCTGCTTCCTGGGGATTGCCTTTGTCATCTTCGATGACGAGCTTGATTTGCTTTCCGTCAATACCGCCTGCTGCATTGATTTCGTCCACACCAAACTGCACGCCGTCGCGAACAGTTTCCCCATACATAGCACTGTCACCCGTCAGAGGAAGTGCCATTCCTATGCTGATCGTCTCTCCTCCTTTGGAAGAACCTCCGCCGCAAGCTGCCACACTCATTGCGACCAGGCCCAGCACCATAATTACGACCAACAATTTTGCTAAACGCTTCGTCATTTGATACCTCCTATTTCTTTCTTTACCTTCCTCGAAACTTTTGCACCTATTAGATCTTCTCTGTCATGTCTTTACGAGCCGGCATACTTTTTTAGCTTACACGATAGGATTATCCGGCCTGCTACACTCTATCTAATATTTAATGTGCAAGACTTATGTCCCATAGTTTATCATACTATTCTGATATTTTGTTGGCTATTTTTAGTTTTTTTTCTAATATAATACAATAATGAGTAATATGGTAAAAATTATATTCATTATTGAATTTTACATCACTTTGTGTGTCTATATTCCGTATTTTTTTGACAGGTGTTTCTGAATACGCTCCACCCCTTTGATGATGTTTTCATCGGAATTGGCGAAACATATCCGCAGATAGCCTTCCCCCATTTGACCAAAGGTAGTTCCCGACACGGTGATGACGCCTCCTTCAGATAAAAGATCCTTTGAGAAATCCAAAGACGACACACCATAGTCCTTAATATTGACAAAAGTGCAAAAAGAACCTTCCGTTCGAAAGCACTTCATTCCCGGGATTTCCGCCAAGCCATCCACCAATAGATTGCGCCTTCTCTCATAATGCTGGCGCATTTCTTCCACACAATCCTGGGAACCATTGATGGCATCCGCTCCGGCTTGCATGATAAAGGGCTGTAAACAAGAGGCAACGGCCTGCTGCATTTTAAACATGTAGCGCATGATTTCTTGATCGGCACCTACTATATACCCAATACGCCAACCTGTCATTGCATATGTCTTTGACAGGCTGTTGACGACAAGGACCTTGTCCCTGATTTCTGCGATCTGGCCAAGACTGAAATGGGTGCGGCCATCAAATATTATCTTCTCGTAGACTTCATCGGATATGACCATGATGTTATGTTTTCTGATCACCGCAGCAAGCTTCTTGCCCGCGTCTTCTGTCAGAACAGCACCCAGCGGATTGCTGGGATAACAGATAATCATAGCTTTTGTCTTAGGCGTGATCGCTTTTTCAAGTTCCTCTGCCTGCAAGCGGAAACCATGCTCCTCATGGAGAGGGACCCTTACCGGGATGCCTCCAAGTGTACGCACCTGTCCCTCATAGCAGGTATAAGCAGGATCCGGTATGATTACCTCTTCACCGGGATTTAATATGGCCAGTAGGCAAAGAAGGATTCCTTCCACTGCGCCTATAGAGATCATTACATTTGATATGTCGTAGTCATAACCGAACTCTCTGGTATATTTACTTGCAACGGCGTCTCTCATAGCCGCCAGACCCGGCTCTGTGCCGTACTTTAACATTCCATTTTGAATGGCCCTGATTCCACTTTCCTTTATGTGTTCAGGTGTGTCAAAGTTTGGCTCCCCATTGCATAGATTGATCGCATCCGGATAGTTCACCGCCATATCAAACATGGCCCTGATTCCGGAAGTCGGATAGGCACGAGCCAGTTTTGATACAAAATCATATGGTTCATTCATAGCGTTTTCCTTGTCTTAAAATCCCTTGCAGCCGATAGTCCTGTCTTGAATTCGGCAATCTCTGTATCCGCAATATGCCTGATCACATTTTCAAGAACTCGCATGCGGGACGGGCGGCCTACAATCTGGGGATGACAAGTAAGTACATAGCTTATATCCGATGATCCCGTCTCCGTAGCCTCATAGATAAACTCATCGGACAAAGCATCAAACTCTTCCGTCCAGTACTGCTGAACCGATTCGAGAGATTGTATGCATTTCCCGGGCGTTCTCAGACTATAAAGCCAAAATGCGGCATCATCCAGAGTCCAGCTCACAGGTATCTCGACCAGACTGGATTCTATCCCATTCACTTTGAGGTATTTTATTTTATCGCTGTCCATCATGTTACTTGAATATTCGAAATCCCCCATACTCTCCAGGATCTCGATCGTGTTAGGACTAAACTCCCACGCCGGGGAACGATATCCTTTCGGCCTCTTCCCTATCAGTTTTTCCAGAAGATCGCTGGAGTCAACATATTCCTTTTTTTCCGTATCGTACCCATCCATATTGTCCGGATAGGTATGGCTCCAACCGTGGTTTCCAATCTCGTGCCCTTCCGCATCGATCTGTTTTATCAGATCCGGATATTGATCTATCGTAAACCCCGGCACAAAAAAAGTGGCCTTGATGTCATATTTCTTCAGTAGATTCAGGATGCGAGGTGCACCACACTCCGGACCATACCTCCCTTGCGAAAGAACCACCGGGCGGTTGGCATTTTCCGGATCCCGGCAACGCCAAAGGGTTTCGCCGTCCAAATCAAAGGTTAGCAAAACCGGCATTTTATTGCTCATGAAGCTGTCCTCCTCATTTGATACACACAAAATGGCGGAGGGGATGGGATTCGAACCCATGTGGGGTTGCCCCCTAACGGTTTTCAAGACCGCCCCGTTGTGACCGCTTCGGTACCCCTCCACAAATATTGAAACAAACTGGTCGGGGCGACATGATTCGAACATGCGACCCTCTGCTCCCAAAGCAGATGCGCTACCAAGCTGCGCTACGCCCCGATATTTCTGTTCCGTCAAACAACGGGCGAGCCCGGAAATCTTCCCTTGCACGCCCGCATTTGTGCCATTTGGCAGGGGTAGAAGGATTTGAACCCTCGACGCTCGGTTTTGGAGACCGACGCTCTGCCAGCTGAGCTATACCCCTTCATAATGGCGGAGGAGCGGGGATTCGAACCCCGGCACCGCTTCGCGCGATCTAATGGTTTAGCAAACCATCCTCTTCGGCCTCTTGAGTACTCCTCCGAATCGTGGCAAAAAATTGCCGCCGTGCAATCAAGTATACGCTATCACACAGACTGTTTGCAAGTCATTTTTCTACCGCCTGCACCCGAAAACCAACCTGTCAGAAAAAACGGGTTGACATCCCCTGCCTACAGCGTAGAGTGGAATTACGATGAAAATTCGAATTGACATTGACGAAAAGGCGGAAGAACTTGAAGTGACCATCCGTTGCCGCAAGGTGGACGCGGAAGTTGAGAAGCTGCAAAGCGCGGTGATCCGCGCGTTGACGGACGACGACCGCATCAGGCTCACGCAAGGCGACATGGAGTACTACATGGTGCCGGAAGACATCCTCTTCTTTGAGACGGAGGGGAAGAAGATTTACGCGCATACGAAGGATGAGGTCTTTGAAGCAAAACTGCGCCTCTACGAACTGGAAGAGCTTTTGCCGCGCAGTTTCCTCCGCATTTCGAAGTCCGCGATCGTCGGGACGAAACAGATCTATGCGATCGACAAGAATCCCGTCGGGCCGAGTACAGTTCATTTTCGCGGCAGCCACAAACAACTTAGCGTAAGCAGACAATACTTCAGGATTCTGCAAGACAGGCTCAACAGAAAATAGCAGGCGGAGACAAACTAAAGTCCGTAACAGAAAGGGGTATGACATGGAACCGATCGATGGCAAGGAAAAAAATTATGCAAGAAAGAAAAGTTTTAGCCGCGTTTTTTGGGGGATTCTCTTCCTCGTCGCGGCGACGGCGGTAATTCTAAATCAGCTTGGCGCAATCGGCGACATCAAACTGGGGCTTGGCACCGTGGTGCTTGGCGTCATCTTGTTGGTGGTTCTTGTCAGCAGCATCGTGAACGTGTTTTGGTTCGGGATATTTTTCTCACTCGGGTTTGCGTTCTGGCTGTTTCGCGATGAGCTCGCAGCGGCAAGCGGATCGGCACAGATCGCGGACATGACCGGCTGGGGAATTCTCGGCATTGCCCTCTTGCTCAGTATTGGTTTTACACTCCTGTTTCACAAAAGAAAACCCTGTGCTGATGGTCGACCCGCGAGCGCATTTACCGGCGAACATTTTGAATCAAGGGTCAGCGAGGCGGATGGCGACGAGGTGATCGACCGCATCCATTTCAGCTCAAAGATCCGCTATATCAATACGGAGGATTTCAAAAAAGCCGTGATCGACTGCTCTTTCGGTGCGGTAAAATTATTCTTTGATAACGCGCACATTGCGGGTGGCAAAGCGGTGATCGAGCTCAATCTGTCATTTTCGGCAGCCGAACTATATATTCCGAAGAATTGGCGGCTCGTCGACAATCTGCATCGCAGAGGAACCGGCATCGAAGAAAAAAACCACAGCATTTTGAACGATGACTCACCCATTGTCGCCCTGTCCGGATCGTCAAGCTTTTCGGGGATTACGATCATCTACGTTTGATACCGCTGGATTTCATTGCGATTCACGCCAGTCATTCCGACGGATTTCCGATGGATTTCCGATGTCCTGCCGGTGGTTCGCGTCTGAATTGAATAAAAGCCGCCCGTGTGGGATAATCTATGCGGGCAATTTTATTAGAAAGGTTATCCAAATATGACATTCACGCCTTCGCTTTCGTTTGACATCCTCTGGCTCTGGCCGGACATCCTGAACCTGCATGGTGATCGCGGCAATGCGATGGCACTCGCCCGGATCGCGGGGATGTACGGGGTGGACGCACACATCACGCGCGTGAACCGCCTGACGGATGACTTCGATCCTCTGGATGCCGATCTTATCCTGCTGAACCCCGGTGAATTGGTGAATATTCCGCATATCGTTGACGCATTGTCGGCGAAAAAACCCGCACTGGAAACCTATGCCTCAAAAGGCGGCGCATTGCTTGCCATCGGCACCACAGGCACCGCGCTCGCGTCGCGCACAGAACGTTCAGACGGCAGCGTGATAGAAGGTCTCGGCCTGCTTGGCATGACCTGCCGCGAACGGACGACGGTCTTGGGCGATGATCTGATTGCCGCGACTTTTGGGGACGTTGTTTGTGGTATTCAAATCCAGATGATGGATACGGTTTTGGATGCCGGGCAAACGCCCTTTGGAGACGTTGTCTACGGATATGGCAACAACGGGAGCGGCGCCGAGGGTGCGGCTTCCGGAAACATCTTCTTTACGAATATGCTCGGTCCTCTTCTCGTAAAAAACCCATGGCTTACGCTGGAGATCATCCGGCGTGCGCTTGCGCGGCGTAACGCAAATCGGATCGACGAGATCCGGGAACATTTGTCTTTCGACCCTGCGCGCTTCGAACTCGAACTTCGGTCCGCGGAAGCCATCCGGAGATTTAACGAGACAAAAGAAAAGCCAGCGGCGTCCCGTTAATACGGGAAACGAGCCGCCTTAGGTTCTTTATGAATTCCCAAAGATACGCTTAATTCAAATAGCGAAATACACCTTTGACGACGCCGAGGATCTGTACCTCATTGACGATGATCGGGCTGTAGTCCGGATTTTCAGGCTGCAGACGGATATGACCGTCTTCCTTGTAGTAGGTCTTGACCGTAGCTTCCGACTCGAAACCCTGCAGCATGGCCACCACGATCTCCCCGTTTTCCGCCTTCGGCTGCTGACGGACAAGGATTTTGTCCCCATCAAAGATGCCCGCATTTATCATGCTGTCGCCGCGTACGGTGAGCATGAAATTGTCGCCTTTTGCATAAGCGGCCGGCACCGGGAACGTGCCTTCAATATTTTGCTCGGCTGTGATCGGTGTGCCGGCTGCGATATTGCCGATGATCGGGATGTCAAGTACATCTTCACGGCTCAGGTCGACGTTTGTCATGCTCTTATCCCGGCTCTTATCCGCGAACGAGATCGCTCTTGGTTTCGCAGGATCTTTTTTTATATACCCTTTCGTTTCAAGCCTTGCAATTTCCTTGTGAACGGTTGAAGTAGATTTGATGTCCAGTGCCGTACAAATTTCACGCACAGTCGGCGGATATCCCTTCTTCTGGGTTTCTTTCTTCATAAAATCATAGATTTTCTTTTCCCTGGGTTTCAATTGCTCCATAGCGCCACCTCCTTATGCAGTTCGCGGTCTTTTACGAACATCGTATCACACTGCGAACAAAATGTAAACATCCGTTTGCGATTCTTTTTTCTCAAATTTCTTGGGTAAATTTTCCGCATTTTGCTTGACATTATGGAAATAAGAGGTAATATATTCCATATAATGGAAAGGAGTGCTTCTCATGCGATCATCAAATTCGATCAAAAATATGAACCCCAACACGCTCGCCGGGATCCTGCTTCTCTGCTTTGCGGTTACGGCCCTATTGTTTTGGGAAGCAGCCGGACGCGAGATGTTTCTGATGAATCCCGTCCTAATCGCGAAGTCAGATATTGCAGAAGGGACGATCTTGGGACCGGACTTGTTCCATACGGTTTCGGTTCCCGCCGATGCTTTGGTTGACGGTGCGGTAGCGCCGAAGAACGAACCGAACCTAGCCGGCAAGATCACGGCCCTTCCAATCCTCGCCGGCGCTCAATTATCTGAACGATTCCTTCTCGAACCGGATGCCGCACTCCGGCCGGATACCTCATCTTTTGTCCTGAAAAACGAATGGATTGCCCTCTGCACAAGTGCGCTAAGACGAGGAGATCAAATCGAACTCCGTTACGGCAGCGGCGAACGATCCCTTGGTGTCTTCGAAGTGGCGTTTGTCAAAGATGCCGAGGGCCGCGAGGTTACCGATGTAACCGCCGGACTCGGCGGTTTCCGTGCGAATGACGGAACAAGCGCTCGCGCCAATCCCTCAGCGCCAATCCACCACATTGAGATCGAATGTGAATGGGGAGACTATCAAAAAATACTGGCGCTCTGCCGTGAAGCATCGGGGGCGTCTCTCATCCTCATCAGAAAGGAGACACCCACATGGTAGGCGATGCAACAAAAACGTTTGCACAGGTTTGTGACCTAGTGAGGAACCTGCTAACCGAAGGGCCCACCGAGACGAAACGCGGTGAGGTGACATCCGGACAGACCACTCAAACAAATCGGCCCGGTCAAACCTATTTGTCCGGCATATTAGGCCTTGACGCGCAGAAGCGGGCCATCATCGGTTATGAAGCAGATGTAAACTTATTCATGATCGGGATTTCCGCTATCCTTGACGCACACAGCCTGCGCGGCAGTTTCGAGATCCCGTCTTGGTACGAGTCCGAGGAGAACGCCATTTTCCAGGAGGTGTGGGGCCGAGCAGGAATGGCGGAATGGTGGCGAACGCCCTATGATCAAAGCCCGAGTGCAAAAATCATCGGGCACGACATTTTTTTTCTGGTCGACGGACACATGCGCCGTATGCCGCAACAGATCGACAAGCATCGCCGTGATCAGTTGATTCGGGGCTTTCTTTTGCTGACGCCCGAAGAGCGGCTGGACCGCGATTTTCATGAGATCTATCTGTTCGATGGCTGCCGCGTCACGATCTTCAAGGGCGCAATGGCAAAAAGTGGTCGCGATACCATCATCTTCAGACGCTATGTAATCCCCGAATACAGCTTTGCAGAACAAGCGGCTCGCGGCACGATCCCGGAAGATGCGATCCCGCTGTTCGAATCCATGGTGCGCGTCGGATACAATGTTGTATTTTGCGGCGCTGTTCGTTCCGCAAAAACAAGTTTTCTCGCGACCTGGCAACGCTGTGAAGACCCCGCCCTCGAAGGCGTCATGGTCGAAACCGATCCGGAGATTCCGCTTCACACTTTGATGCCGGGGGCGCCCATCGTCCAACTCATCGCGGACGGCGACCGACTGCGTCTCATTTCAAAAAATTTGCTTCGCAGCGATGCGGATTATTTCATTATTGCGGAAGCGCGCGACGGCTTCGCTCTCGACACGGCCGTACGCGCGTGCCGCAAAGGTACGGGCCGCATGAAGATGACCTTCCACACGCGGGACCCTCGTGGCTTCCCCGAGGACGCGGCCGTCGAGATCGTGCGGGCGGAAGGCGGAGACGTGCAAGAAACCGCCGTACGTGTCGCCAGCAGTTTTGACTATCTCTTTCATTTCATTTCGGATCGCTGCACGACCTCGAAAAAGCTAACCGGGATCTTTGAAATGGGAATCGTACCTGCCGGCGCAGACGGATTCACAGAAAAAGAAGAGGCGCGCGGTTATTATGTGCACGAAATCTGCCGCTACGACCGCACCCGAAGTCACTGGATCTGGACCAACCGCATCGCTTTGGACAAACGTGTTCGCGGATTTGAAGAAGACACAGAGGCGTTTGCGGCGTTCGAAAAGGGACTGAGGACACTCTCAGAAGTAAACCCTAGCAACGAAATGACCTGTAATCCCATTGTTCGGAGCGTTACTCGTGACGTGGATCACATGCAAGCGGAACAAAGCATGAACCCGCTGGAGCAGAATACAAACTCGCCGGATCGGATCGGCACTCGTGGATAGACAAATGTTGATGACGATGGTGTCAGCTATTATTTATCTGCTGATGGCCGCTGGTATCTTATTGCTGCTAAAGCAGCGCGCGGAGTCGGCAATTGACCTCTTTCTCTCGCGCAGACGCCTTCGCGACGCACGGCGGCCGACCTCGGAACAAACCATGGGGCGGCTCATCAGCCATCTTGAAGCGGTGCTGTCTGAAAAAAATCCCCTCACGCCCACAGCTTTTCTCGTGATGATGATCGTCCTGTTTTTCACGGTCTTTATCGTTTCAGCAAAAACACTTGCCTACGGACCCGCCCTTGTCACAGGCCTGGCCTTCGCTGGTTTGCCGTATCTGTTCCTGCGCATGCGGCTCGAGCGGCAGCGACGTGCGGGCAGTTTTGAAGGAGAAAAATTGGTGTCAGCCTTTCTCGCGCACTATCTCGTCACCGGCGGCAACATCTATGAAACGATTGCGCGGGTCCGGGCGGTCTGTCCCCATTTGAAAGTCACGGGTACCCTGCTCGGCGCCCTGCTGATGAAACTAAGAAACACCGGTGACCCCGCGCGCGTACGGACAGCCACCGACGCTTTTTCCTACGGCATCGGGACGAGTTGGAGTGCCATGCTCGCCTATGCGATTCGCACAGCGGCCGTAAAAGGGACGGACGTCACCCCGGTGCTCGAGGACATCCTCGCCCAGCTCTGCGAAGCCAGAGCCCTGGCGGAGGAACGCAAACGCATCAATGGGGAGTCCGTCCGCATGGCCGCCTACCTAACGCCGGGCCTGTACATCGGCTCAGTCTTCGTCAGCCTTTTCATCATGGGCATCACGCCGGCGGCCTTCCTATACAACCAGTTTTTCTCCGGCCCGGGCTTTGCCCTCTTCACAGCCTTCCTCTTTCTCTTCCTGCTCAACCGGATCTTGCTGGAAACACTAACGAACCGCAAACTAGATTTCTGATAAACGAGGTGGCCTGCTATGTTTCTTTTTCTAATCATATTGCTCACTGCCGGCTCTGTTCTCTGCATTGCCCCGGATGGCCTGCGCCAGATGAATCTCCTGCAGGCCAGAATGAGCACGCTGGCCCGTAATGGTCTCCGGGAGGGCGCGTCGGCGAGTCACCGTATGATTCAGCGGGCAAAGGATCTCGGACGAGAAATCTCCTCATCAAAACCGCGGGAACAAGCGGCCCGGGAGATTTTCTCCGCCCTCTCCGTCCTGCGCAATCAGGCAACTGCGTCGGCCGGTGATCTTGCCTCCTCCGTAACGACCGATACCCTGCTCGAACAATTCGCCCAGGGTGAGGGCGTGCTCCAGCGGACTTATCAGGGCACACTGCGTTTGCTTCGTACAGGCCGCTCCGAAGAGGCCGCCGACTTTTTCACAAAGTCAGCGGGGATCAGTCTTGCGCGGGACTTTATCATGCTGGTTCTCGAATGGGATGAGATACCGCCCGAACGGTTGCTTGGTACGATCGCAGCTTTTCGGAACGCGATGAAAGAAACGCGAACCACTGAACTTCTGCGCAAAAACGAAATCCTCAGTGATGTGGTGTACATCCCTGTGATCACCGGTGTTCTCATCGTCTTTGTCAATTTTATCTACGTCGCGTATTTCGCAGATCAAAGTGAAATGCTGACACAATTGTTTTATTGAAATGGATTGCCGCTACAGCGGCGGAAGGGAGAAAACATGAAGCAAATGATCGTCCTGCTCAGCACCGTAATCCTCGGGATTGCAATTGCCGCAATGGTGCTCGGATTCAAGGACACAACAGCCGGAATTACGGACTCAACCAAAGCCAAGTTGGAACAGGCCCTCGGCGTCGAGACGCCAAGCACAGAATGAAGCAATTTATCGTATTAATGAGCATGATCGCGCTCGGACTCTTCCTCTACGCTTGTATCGCGGGCCAGGGTGACTCCGTCTTGAGCGGACTGCGTCTGATGTGGGCCCACCAGCTTAACGCCAGCCCGTATGCAGGCATACTGCTGCCGGTTGATGCCGCGATATGAAACAATTCATCGTGCTGGCGGCGGTGCTGCCGATTCTGCTCTTGTTTCTCTCGCAGTTTATGCTCGACGGACAAAGACAAGTGCGGATGTCAGCCGCGGAAGATGCGGTACGGACGTTTTGCCTCGAAGGCGCATATTACGGGCGTATTGGCGCAGATGAAACAGATTTGCTGCGATCCAGACTGGCTCATATTTTTGGAACGTCGCCGACCGATATCACGGCGGAACTTTCGCCCGCCCGCGAAGGTGTACTGTCCTACCGCGTCACCTTCCCTGTCGGGAAAATCATGGCAGGGGCAGCCTTCATGGGACTTTCGCAAGCGCAGAACAACGGCCGCGCCGAGATAACCGGTGAAATCGTCCTCCCGCCGCAGGAGCCGAAGCCGTCGTTACCCAATCCGCCGCCGGATACGGAACCGGAACGCACGGAAAATGAAGTCTTTTAAAAGCGAAAGCAACGCCATGAGCGCAAGTGAGCGACTATCCGCCTATTGTGGTTTTTTAGGGTAGAGGCAGAGACCGGAAATCATGCACTCACCGCAGGCAGGACCACGCGCATGACAAACGCGGCGTCCGTGCCAGATCAGAAAATGGTGCGTTGCGGACAGGCGTCCTTTTGGGATTCGCCTTACGAGGGCAAACTCCGTCTTTTCCGGCGTCGGCTCTGCGCAGAGTCCGATGCGATTTGCTACGCGGAAGACGTGGGTGTCGACCGGCATGCGTTCCTGTCCGAAACCAAAAGCCAGAACTACGTTGGCTGTCTTTCGGCCCACGCCGGGCAAGGTCGTTAGGGCGTCAAAATCACCGGGAACGACGTCGTCGTATTTGTCAACCAATTCCTTTGACAGTTTAACGATGTTTGCCGCCTTTGTGCGGTAAAGACCGATCGTGCGAATGACCGACTCGACTTCCGCAACTTCGGCCAACGCCAATGCGGACGCATCGGGCCAGCGTCGGAAGAGCTCGGGTGTTACCTTGTTGACAGAAACGTCCGTCGTTTGTGCCGAAAGCACGACCGCGATTAGCAGCTCCCATACGTTTTCATGAACAAGAGCCGTCCCCTCATCCTCGTAAACACCGGCAAGCCGTTCAACCACCTCGGCCACTTTCGCCAGAGATAGAACCTTTCTCATGACTCGTACCGCAGGCGCAGTTGGCCGCACGCCGCCTCAATGTCCGACCCGAGCGACTTTCGGATTGTTGCCGGTACGCCGCGATCTCCGAGGATATCGCGGAAACGCTGCGCGGTTTCGGCTCCAGAGCCGCGATGGACGCTGCTGTTCGTACTTGATTGTTCCCGGGCGCCGCGATAGCCGCCGCTATTTAGCGGGATCAGATTGACGAGGCAATTCATGCCGCGCAACAGTGCCGCCAGCTCGCGAGCGTGCGCGGGGCTGTCGTTGAATCCGTCGATCAGGGTATATTCAAACGTAGAACGGCGGTGTGTCGTTTCATAATGCTGACGAGTAGCTTCGACAATCTCGGCCACGCCGTAACGTTTGGTGACCGGCATGATCTCCCTGCGCAACGCATCGTTCGGTGCGTGCAGGGATACCGCCAGATTGACTTGCGGCAGTTCCGACGCGAGACGCCGAATCCCCGGCACGAGCCCACAGGTGGAAAGCGTGATCGCCCGCCGGGACAAATCGCGCCCATGATCATCCGTAAAATTTTCGATGAATTTCTTTACCGCGTCAAAATTGTCGAGTGGCTCTCCGATTCCCATCAAGACGATGTTCTTCGCCAAAGCACCGGCCGCCTTTTCCGACAAAATCACTTCGAGTGCCATTTCGGCCGGTGCGAGACCGCGCTTGAGTCCTAGCCTGCCCGATGCGCAGAACTTGCATCCCATCCGGCAGCCGACCTGTGTGGAAATACAGACAGAATTTCGGTCCTTATATTTCATAAAGACCGTTTCGATATAATGCGAGTCGTCCGTGCCGAACAGATACTTGGCCGTCGAGTCATCCGCGGATGCCAGACTTTCAGCCAAAAAAAGCCCGTCCGCGCGCGCAGTCTCCGACAGGCGCGCGCGCGAAGCGGCCGGGATATCCGTCATTGCAGCGAAGCTGCCCTCTCCTTTGCCGTACAGCCACGAATACAGCTGCCGCGCGCGAAAAGGCCGTTCGCCTTGCCCGGCAAGGAAAGCGGTCAACTCCTCAAAACTGAGATCGTATAAATTTGTATTCTTAGTATTGGCAGTATTCAAAGCACTCAAAACTTCGGAACCTCACTTTGCGATCCGTATCCTTTGGGTGCTTCCACAGACCCGGGTTCCGAAAATCTTTCTATCACAATCGGTATCTTACCCTTCGATTACCTTGATGGTCTTGATCACGACGGGCTCTTTCGGATAATCGTTTCCGTCTGTCGGAACCGCAGAGATTTCATCTACCGTTTCGAGGCCAGAGACAACCGTCCCGAACGCCGCGTACTGTCCGTCGAGGAAAATCGCGTCCGTATTTGTGATAAAGAACTGGCTGCTGGCGGAATTCGGATTCTGTGAGCGCGCCATGCTGATCACGCCGCGCACATGACTGATCGGATTCGATACGCCGTTCCCGGAAAATTCACCCTTGATCTGCTCGTCCGAGCCGCCCATGCCGGTTCCCTTCGGATCGCCGCCCTGGATCATAAAGCCGGGGATAATGCGGTGGAACGTGAGGCCGTCATAAAAGCCCTCTTTCACGAGTTTGAGGAAATTCGCCACCGTAATCGGCGCCACCTCAGCATCGAGTTCGAGTACGATCACACCTCCGTTTTCCATCGTGATTTCTACCATTGATCTGTCTCCTTTCGCGAAAAAAATACATTCTTATTTGATTTCTTTGATGGTCTGAATGACGACCGGCGTCTGTGGATAATCATTGCTGTCCGTCGGAACGGCAGAGATCTCATCGACCACATCCATGCCGGAAACAACTGTCCCGAATGCCGCATAGTCGCCATCCAGGGAAACTGCATCCGCATTCGTGATAAAGAACTGGCTGCTGGCGGAATCCGGATTCCGTGAGCGCGCCATGCTGATCACGCCGCGCACATGGCTGATCGGGTTGTCCCATCCGTTCGAGGCAAATTCGCCTTTGATCTCCTCGTCTGCACCGCCCATACCGGTTCCCGTTGGATCGCCGCCTTGGATCATAAAATTCGGAATAATACGGTGAAATGTCAGCCCGTCATAAAAGCCTTCGCTCACGAGTTTCAGAAAATTCGCCACCGTGATCGGCGCCGCCTCGGGGTCGAGTTCGACTTGAATCGTGCCGCCATTTTCCATCGTGATTTCAATGATCGGTTTGTCTGCGTCCGCCACGCCGGAAGCTCCGGTATCTCCGGTATCCTCACCGCCCTGCGCATCCGCCGGAACATCACCGGCTGCGCCCGTTACCACGGATCCGCCATCTGAATCTCCCTCGGAATCTCCCTTGAATGAGTAACAGGATGTCAGCGCCAAACAAAGCACGAAAACTGTCACCACACTTATTATGATACGAAATGTCCTATTCTTTTTCATCCTCCGCCTCTCCATCATCACCTTCATCCCCTGCTTCGCTATCATCCTCTTCTTCTTCGTCTGTTTCCTCTTCCTCTGCTGCTTCTTCGTAATCAAGTACTTCTCCGTTTGCTTCCGTTTCGTCAAGCGCGGCGTCTTCTTCCGCCCATTTGCGACGCTCCTCTTCGCGTATTCGTTCGGCAGCCTCTTCCTCGCGACGCTGAACCGCCTGATCTGCGCGAATCTTGTTCCTCAGCGGCACGGCGACAGCCAGAATCACCAAAAGTACGATCGCGGAAATAATGCCGGTGGTTGTACTAGGCATTGCCTTCTCCTTCTGTCCCGCCCGATGACGGAATCGGAATCGCGACTTGAATGTCGAGGCTGGTCTGCGGAACTTCGAACCAGGTTTGACCGGGGTTTAGCAGGATCTCCGCCCCCGAAGCGTCGACAAAGCGGGGCGGGCTCGTACCGTCGCTCGTCCATTTCCCGTCGATACGCTGGCCACCCCGAAATACTGCCGCTGTGCCGCTGCCTTTTAGATTGACATTGAAGGTTTGGCCCTTGCCGGGGATATCTTCGGCCGTGATGTAGTCCGCCCACAGGATGACCACATTGGCCGCGCCGACCTGCTCACCCGTAATCGCATCCGTAAAGGGATTGTTCTGCTGACTGCGCAACCACACACTCTGCCCGTCATCCCACGTCCATTCCACGTTGAAGACCCCGCCCCAAGGAATCGAAAAGCTGCTCGCCGGCGTGGCCGCAGCATGTTCCGAAGCCCCGAAATTCAAACGTACCGCATCGGAAGCCGCGGTACCATATCCGAGATCGTAGGCCCTGTCATACGCGCTGCCGATTTTGAGCCAGAGATTGTGCGGTGCGGACTTGCCCGGATAGCGGTAATACATATCCGGCACAGCGTCCTCGCTCATGATGGGCAAACGGGTGGCCGCGATGTCCGCATAGACATAATCGTTTGCGCCGCTGAAAAAGAACAGCGCGTCATATTCGGGCACGACACTGAGATCGGAATTACGTGCACTGCGAACGGGTCCGACCTCATCGGGCACCGTACTGTGAAAGATGCAATTGAACCGGGTGATGCCTCCCTCCGTCACGCTCTCATAGACGACATCCGCGATGCCAACGCCGGATTGCGGCCTGGTCTCGGGCGTATTTTCGATCTTGACCGAAAGCGGCCGCCTTGAAACCGCCTCAGGGTCGCTCGCCTGTTCACCCGTCAGCGGAAAGATCAGGTTTTCCGAGGCCTGTGTTTCGGCTGTTCTGTTTCCATCGGCTCCTTCCGGCGGAATCACGTCCGGCGGAATCACGTCTGGCTTGCTGCAGCCTGATGCAAACAGCGCCGAGAGGATCAGCACCGTCGCCAACCCGATTCGAATCATCCGATTTCTTTTTCTCATATCTTTCCTCCATTTGAATCTGCAAGCGCGCCGGCCAGCTGCATCGTATCGTATTCGAGCGAGGCGATCGTCTTTTTCAGTTTGCCGAAGGCGGTGTCATCGCGCTCATCCATGGACTTCGTGACAGCAAGCTTTGCTTCATAAATCAACCGTTCGATATTGTCGTTCATCTCAGTAAGTTTGGCAAGTACGCGGTCTGCATCGTCCGCATCCACTTCCGCGCCACCATCTTTTTCACCTGCTTGTAATTTCGAAAATGCTGCGCCGTCTTGGACCTCTATCGGTTTGTCTGCCGCAACGTCAAAGGTACTGACCTCACGAATCACAGTCGCACGAAGTCCGGTCTGTTCCGCAATCGACTGCGCAAGCGCCTCCTTTGCCGCGATCTCTCCGTGAACCAGAAAAAGCAGCCTCGGCTTCTTATCAAAGCCTTTCACCCATTCGAGCAGGCCATCACGATCCGCATGTGCGGAAAACCCTTCAAGGCTATGAATCTGTGCCTTAACGCGGACTTCCTCCCCAAAGAGATGAACACTGTCTGTACCCTCAACGAGTTTTCGTCCAAGTGTGCCCTCCGCCTGAAACCCGACAAAAACGACAGAGTTTCGCTTGTCCCAAAGGTGATGTTTCAGATGATGCCGAATACGGCCGGCTTCGCACATACCGCTCGCTGAGATGATGACCTTCGGGGACGGCGCCGTATTAATGGATTTGGATTCGTCCGTGGTTCGCGTGAAAATCAGATTGGGAAAGTCGAGTGGATCGTCTCCCGCGAGGATGCGGCTACGGGCGTACTCGTCGAAGACCTGCACATTATTCCGGAATACCTCTGTCGCGGCAACGGCCATCGGGCTGTCGATATACACCTTGATCTCGTGCATGATATCGCCCGGCGCGGTAGCCTCATAGAATTTGTTGAGTTCATAAATCAACTCCTGCGTGCGCCCGACCGCGAAAGATGGGATGATGATGTCACCGCCGCGCGCCGCCGTCTCCCGGATCACCGCTTCAAAACGTTCCAGAGAGGAATCACTGTTTTCATGCAAACGATTGCCGTAGGTGCTTTCCATAATCACGACGTCCGCCGTCCGGATCTGAGTGGGGTCGCGCAGGATCGGCCTCATGCCGACGCCCAGATCGCCGGAAAAGACAAGCTTCGTCTCCTTACCCGCTTCGGCAGCCCACAATTCCACAATGGACGAGCCGAGGATATGACCGGCGTCCACAAAAGAAAAACGTACACCCTGAACAGGATCGACAGGCTCATCGTAGAGAACCGGCGTCACATAGGTCAAAGAATTTTCCGCGTCGTCAGACGTGAACAGCGGCTGCACGGGCTCTTCCCCTTTACGCAAAGCTTTGCGGTTTTTCCACGAGGCTTCCATTTCATGAATGTGTGCGCTGTCGCGCAGCATGACCGGAAGCAGATCCGCTGTCGCTGTGCTCGCATAGATGCGTCCGTGAAACCCGCGCTTGACCAACAAGGGGATCCTCCCGCAGTGATCGATATGCGCATGAGACAAAATCAGAAAATCAATGGTCGTAGGATCAAAAGGAAAAGCTTCGAAATTTTGCGCATCCTGCTTGGATGAGCCCTGAAACTGCCCGCAGTCCAGCAAAATCTTCACCGAAGCATCGCCGGGATCCGGCCCGTCTATTTCAACAAGATGGCAGGATCCCGTAACAGATTCGGCAGCGCCGCAAAATGTAATTTGCATGATTTTCTCCAATCCGCAGTTTTCCCGCAATATACGTACCCGCAAATTATACCTGAATATCCAATGACATTCCAGAACGCTTGGCAATCAGGATTTGCATAGTCCAGCGTGGGGCGCGTATGATTCAAAGAATTCGCAGCGGCTTGAACCCTAAATAATCCGCGCTTGCAAGCGAGTAGCGAACGCTGCCGTGCTCGCCTTGCAGGCCTTTTCGGAAGGCAGACGGCGTGTGCAGATGGCCGTAGACGACCTGCGTGACGGGCGTCGGCCAGGATTCGATCAGTTCTGTGAAGGAACTTTCAAAGGCAGGCCCAATCGCGGGTGGGAAATGCAGTGCGCAGACGATGGCATCCGCCCCGGCGAGGGTCGCTGCTTCGAAGGACATCCGAATCCGAATCAATTCACGTGCGAGGATCTTTTCATCATCCTTGCCGTAATCTTCAAGTCCAGGCAAGCCCCAGCCCCGGCTGCCGCAAACCGCAATACAGGAACTACCCTCTCCCGCCGGCAAAGACGGAACACCTTCTGCAATCCCAATGTCAACACTGGCCACTGTTGCCCGGGCCGCAGCCGGTCTATCCAGCATCACACAATTGTTCTGCAGAAAAATCATCTCCCCGGGCCAAAGGGTGTTCAGATTTGTGATGCCGTGCCACCACAAATCGTGATTTCCGCGCAGCAGGATCTTTCGTCCCGGCAACGCATGGATCCATTCGAGATCGGGCATCGCATCTTCCGTTTTGAGCGCCCAGCTGATGTCGCCCAGTACGATCACGGTGTCGCCCGGCGCAACGTCCTCGCGCCAGGCGGCTTCAAGGCGCGCCGTATGATCATGCCAAGCCGCCCCAAAGACGTCCATGGGCTTATCAATTAGATTTGAAAATGACAAGTGCAAATCGCCGATCGCAAAGAGGCGTGAATTGTTCCCGGTTTTTTCGTTGCCCGGCAGACTACTCATAGACCTCGATCTCGATTTCGTCATGGAGGAGCGCGTCATCAGACTCATCTGAGATTCCCGCCTTCGCGGGAATGATGCCATCGTCATCGTCGTCCTGCAGATCCAACATTCCCGCACTCGTTCCCGCATCCAAGGTAGCGACCGACCGAAGCTTGCGGTTGATGGCGTTCGTGCGTGTGCCAATCAGCTTTTCGAGATCGCGGTCCGCTTGTTCCAGCCGTGTCCGCGCGCTCTTCAGCACTTTTTCGAAGTTAGCAAACTCCGTTTTGACCGCGCTGAGGACATTCCAAACCTCGCTGGAGCGTTTTTGAATCGCCAGCGTTTTGAAGCCCATCTGTAAGCTGTTGAGCAACGCCGCCATCGTCGTTGGCCCTGCGATATTGACCTTGTACAGCGTCTGCAGTTCGGCGGACAAACCGCAATTGATCGCCTCGGCATATAGCCCTTCGGTCGGCAGAAATAGGATTGCGAAGTCCGTCGTATATGGCGGCTCTACGTATTTGTCATGAATCGTTTTCGCCGACTGTTTGATACTGGTAGAAAGCGACTTGCGCGCTTCTTCGACGACACGGGCATCGCCCGTTTCGTAGGCGGCCTGTAGCGTTTCAAAAATGCTTGACGGAAATTTGGCGTCAATGGGCAGATAAACCCGCCCCGTCTCCTCTCCGTCCCCCGGCAGCTTGATCGCAAATTCCACGCGATCGGCGCTGCCGGGCTTCGTCGCAATATTCTCTTCGTATTGTTCCTTCGAAAGGATCTCTGCGAGAATCGCGCCAAGCTGATATTCGCCAAGAATACCTTTCGTCTTTACGTTGGAAAGCACATTTTTCAGCCCCCCGACATCGGCCGCGAGTACCTGCATTTCCCCGAGCCCTTCCGAAACCTTTAATAATTGTTCTTGAACGGTGCGGAAGGATTCCGAGATGCGATCATTGAGCGTCTTTTGCAGTTTTTCATCGACGACCTCGCGCATACGGTCTAGCTGGATGGTATTGTCATCCCGCATCGCATTCATGCGCGTCTCCATCGTGAGACGGATATTTTCCAATTTCTGTTCGCTTTGCAAAGCCTGATCCGCGAGTTTCGTTCCGATTTCTGTTCGCAGCCCGGACATATTTTCACTCAGTTCGGAACGAAGCTTTGTGATCGCATCGCCGAGTTCGGTTCGCTGCCGCGTACCCTCCGCGGCCTGTCCTTCCAGAACAGTCACATGATTTTGACGCTGCGCTTCCAGAATGTTGATCTGACTTTGGCGCTGCGTCTCAAACAATTCCGTGCGCAACCGCTCGGTCTGCTGCTCCAGTCGAATCCCGTCTTCCTTGGAAAACACAGACACACCGGTTTGCCCCTGACGCCGAACAACGGCAAAAAGTACGGCGACGAGCAAAATTACCGCCGCCGCTAAAATCACAATCATTATAAATAAACTATTGTCCATATCAACCTACGCCCCCATCATCCGAATGGTTTGGATCCTCATCTTGATCGCTATTTTGCTCATCTTCCTGTTTGTCCACTTCCGCCAGCGGCCGGATCTCCGTCTTGCCACCATTGAAAACATAGAGCACCTTACCGGTCGAATTCTTGTCGTACGATTTTTCCGACGCAGGCGCATCCTCTTCCTCCTCCGACACAACTGCAAAATCCGAATCCGATTCCAAATGGATATACCCACCAAAAGAATCCCGGATGCCCGAGCCGGGGCCTGAACGGGAAGACGAAGCGCTTCCCGTATTTCGGGAACGGTTTCTGATCGTCGGCCCAATTTGATAGTAAATCATCAGAATAGCGCCAACGGCGACAATGATCCCAAGTATCACAAGCGGCATTGCATTTTCCTCCGATATTTATGTCCGAATACGGATATAACTCCCGGCCGGCTTGCCGATCGCCTCTCCGGGAACCACCTCGAAATATTCATCGAGACCTTTCAAAAAGAGGGATAGTTGTTTCGGCCGATTCCAAAATGACGGGTCGAAGTCCGGGAAACGCCGGTACAACACACTTCCGATCGGCCCGATATTGGCCCAATCATCACTGTCAAGTTCTGCCGCGTCGATCGCGGTGATAATCGTATCAATGACTTTTTTGGGCACAGGCTGCGCTTTTGAACCACTCTGGGCTGCCTTCGCCGCGCTGTCTTCCAAATCCTTGAGTTGAGAGACCACACTGACTTCCGGCTTTTTCGGAGCAGACTGACCTTTTTTCTCTTTGGACTCCTTGACAGACTGAGATTGCGAGACCGCGATGGGCTGACGTTTGACCGGTGTTTTCTTTTCCTCTCCAAGAAAATTGAACTTCGTGCAAGCGTTGACAAAGGACTTGGACGTATCGCGTTCCGTAGTGCCCATGCCGACGACTTCCAGTCCGGATTCCGCAATCCGCATCGCCAGACGTGTGAAATCACTGTCGTTCGTAACGATGCACATGACATCGATCGTATCCGAATAGAGCAAGTCCATCGCATCGATGATCAAGGCCGAGTCACTGCTGTTCTTCCCCGTGCTGTTTTGAATCTGCTGAACCTGAGTGAGCGCGTGCTCACTCACTTCCTTGTTCCAGGCCCGCGCCTGCGAAGATTTTGATTCGCTCGAAAAATCTCCGTAGATCCGTTTGACCGTCGCCCTGCCTTCGACAGATGCTAAGTTCAGGATCTCTTCGATATTTTTCGCTGAGATATTCTCTGCGTCAATTAGCACGGCTACGCGCTTGTCGCCTTCTTCCCTAACCATGTCCCCTCTATTCTGCTATTCTTCCATACGCTGATTCTCGATTGTATCCCCGGGAGGCACAATCGGCCAAACGTTTTCATCGATATACACGTCACAGCAAGTGACGGAGGTCTTTCCGGTCTTGCGGGCAGCTTTGATCGCAGTGGCAAGCGCCGAAGCATCCCCCACGCGGGTTCCCGTCAAGCCAAAAGCGGCGGCGAGTCTGGAATAGTCGATCACATCGGCCAAATCCGTTGAGGAAAACCGCTTGTCCCAAAAGAGCTTTTGCCACTGGCGCACCATGCCGAGCGTCCCGTTCGCGAGTACAAAGATATGGATTTCAATGCCCTGTGCGGCACAGGTCACAAGTTCGTTTAGATTCATGCGGAATGAACCGTCACCCGTGATGAGGACGACCGGCTTTTTCGGGTTCGCAATCTTGGATCCGATGGCGGCGCCGAGACCGAAACCCATCGTGCCCATCCCGCCGCTCGTGATCAGTTTGCGCGGCTTCGTGAACGGCCAGTGCTGGGCAGTCCACATCTGGTGCTGTCCAACATCCGTGCAAACGATCGCCTCATCGCCAAAAATTTCGTGGATTTGACTCAGGATATTAAACGGCGTGAAATAATCCGTGGCCGGAATCGTCCGCTTCCAGCCGGCGACTTGCGCCAGCCATTCTTTGTGTTTGCGTTTCTTGACGAGCGGAAGCAAAGCCGTAAGTACTTCTTTCACATCGCCAACAATACGGTATTCCGCCGGAACATTCTTGTCTATCTCCGAGTGGTCGATATCGATATGAACGATCGTCGCCTTGCGCGCGTACCCCTTCGGGTCACCCGTGACGCGATCCGAAAACCGTCCGCCCACCGTGAGCAGCAGATCCGCGTTGTGCACAGCGAGATTGGACTCCCGCTCTCCATGCATGCCCATGATGCCAAGAGACAAAGGATCCTGCCGCGAAAAACAGCCGAGGCACATGAGTGTAGTAGCGACCGGGATCTCCGCCTTATGCGCAAGTTCTGTAAGTTCCTCCGACGCATCGGAAATGCGAACCCCGCCTCCTGCGTGAATCACAGGGCGTTCTGCCTGATTGATCAGTTCGGCGAGCCGCTTGATCTTGTTCATGCGAAGAGCCGGTGCGGGCAATTTGGCATAAGGTTTTGCCGGTGTATACTCGTATTTGGCCGTCATCAAGTTTTTCGGTACATCAACCACCACCGCGCCGGGTCGGCCGCTCTTCACGATTTGGAAAGCTTCCCGAATCGCCGGAGCGATCTTCGAGACATCACGGAGCGCATAGCTGTGCTTCGTGATCGGCAGCGTGATGCCGATGATATCCACTTCCTGAAATGCGTCCCGCCCAAGGGAATCGACCGGTACCTGTCCTGTGATCACGACCATCGGCGAACTGTCGATATTGGCTGTCGCGATACCCGTAACGGTATTCGTCGCCCCGGGCCCGCTCGTCGCGAAAACAACACCGACCTTGCCCGTCGAACGCGCGTAGCCGTCGGCGGCATGAGTCGCACCCTGCTCGTGCGCCGTCAGAATATGCCGCACGCGCCCGTCTTCCGTATAGTCATAGAGGGCGTCGTAAAGCGGCATGATCTGCCCCCCCGGATAGCCGAAGATCGTATCGACTTGCTGCTCGAGGAGACATTCCATAATAATTTGTGAACCAGTCAATAACATTGGATTTTCCTATTTTTCTTCTTTGCCCCAGCTGTACATTTTGCGCAGTTCGCCGCCGACTTTCTCAAGCTGATGTTCCGCCTTGATGCGCCTGGTCGCGAGGAAATGCGGACGTCCGACTTTGTTTTCCGTAATCCACCGGTTTGCAAACGTCCCATCCTGGATCTCTTCGAGCACCTTCTTCATCTCTTTCTTCGTATCGCCTGTAACGATACGTTTTCCGATCTCATAATCGCCATACTCCGCCGTATTGGAGATGGAGTCACGCATTTTCGCAAAGCCGCCCTGATAGATGAGGTCGACAATCAATTTCATCTCGTGAATACATTCGAAATACGCGCTTTCCGGCTCATAGCCGGCTTCGACGAGTGTCTCGTACCCCGCCTGCATCAAGGCCGTTACGCCGCCGCAAAGCACAGCTTGTTCGCCAAACAGGTCAGTCTCGGTCTCTTCGCGAAACGTCGTCTCAAGTACACCCGCGCGCGCGCCGCCGATACCGGCTGCATACGCAAGTCCGATATCATAAGCTTTGCCGCTCGCATCCTGATACACCGCGATCAGACAAGGCACACCCTTGCCTTCCAGGTATTCGCTGCGCACCGTGTGTCCAGGCCCCTTCGGCGCGATCATGATCACATCGATATCCGCCGGCGGCTGGATCTGCTTGAAATGCACATTGAACCCATGCGCAAACGCCAACGTCTTTCCGGCCGTCAGGCTCGGTTCGATGCTCTCTTTGTAAATATCGGCCTGCAACTCATCCGGCAAGAGGATCATGATCACATCCGCCTGTTCCGCCGCATCCGCCACTGTCTGGACTTTCAGACCCGCGTCTTCAGCCTTCTTCCAACTCTTACTACCCTCATACAGTCCGACCACAACACCCACGCCGCTCTCTTTGAGATTCAGCGCATGCGCATGCCCTTGACTCCCATAGCCAATGATTGCGACCGTCTTTCCGTCAAGGTTGCGAAGGTCTGTATCGCTTTGATAATAAATTTTTGCCATCTTAAACTCCTTCCTTTCGTATCTAACCATTAATATTACCACACCAGGCTGCTCCTGTGCTAAAAAATACGGCGCGAATCCAGACAAAAGCTGACTCAAAACATTCCCTCCGCCAAAAGGAATGATTCCAACGATTCAGTACGCTTTGATTTTCTAGCATAGCCCCGAGGATTTTGGGGAGTGATAGGAACCTCGGGGCCGATAGTAGCTGCTAATCTTGAATTAGCTTTGCTCGTATTGTCCTTATAAACTACTATCTAGTACCCACGCCATACTAAAAAACTGCCTGCCGCATTAAAGTTCTACTATTCAGAAAACTCGAAACTGCTAAAACAACTCTTCGAAAATCTCCCTCAACTCTACATCGTCAAGCGAGACGTAGTTGTTCACGAGCAAGCGTTGCTGGTTGCCTACGGTCTGTGCCGTGAACGTTTCGATCTGTGCCTCCGTCATGCCAAAGTCCTTCAACGGCTTTTTCTCGATAAGCTTGCCGAGGAAAGTATCCAAAGCGTCATACACGGCAAGCTGTACGGCGTCTGCGTCCAAATCCAGGATCGCGCGCAGGATTTCCGTAAGTTCCCGGATCTTACCATCCGGCGCTTTTGCAGCATATTTCTTCATCACAGCCGTAAAAAACTGATAGTTCGCCTCGCCGTGCGGTACATGAAATGCGCCGCCGATCGAATAAGAAAGTGCATGCACTGCTGCGCAACCTGCATTTCCGAAAGCGATGCCTGCATAATTGCTCGCTATGACAAAGTCCTTCAAATACGCAAACCGCTTCTCCTCCCCGCCGGTGACGATGGCCTTGTAGCCTTTCATGATGAGCCGGATCGCTTCAAGAGAAAAAAGCTCCGTAAAGGGAGTCGCCTTCGGGGAAAGATAGCTCTCGACCGCATGGATGAGCGCATCGATGGAACTCGTCACAAAAACCCGGAACGGCAACCGTTCCATCGTCTCGGGAATTAGAACGGCAAGATCCGCAAAGGTCTCATCGACCGCAATGCCCTTCTTTATATGGAATCGTGTAAGTTCCGCCATTGCGACATTGGTCACTTCGGATCCCGTGCCGCAGGTCGTCGGGATACAGACGAGTTTTTTCACCTTGACCGGAGCGGCAACTCCTGTATAAAGATCTTCGGATTTCTCAGGGACATCAAGGGCGAGTACCTTGCAGATATCGAGAATCGTTCCGCCGCCGAGCGCGATGATGCGGTCGTAGTCATATGCTCCTGCCTCGCGGACAATCGCATCGATCATCGCGTCCGTCGGCTCTCCCTCTCCATATCTTTTTGGATAGATCACAGGAATCCGCACCCCAATCGGTTTGATATAGGATTCATACAATCCTTTGCTAGTTACCAGTAAGTCTCGCTCCCCCATCGGATATTCTGCATGGAACGCAGCAACCGTATCAAAATATAGGATCGTCGGTACCAATTTCAAAGCTTGCATTTCATTCTCCTTCTCATTTCTATTATTATAACAGTATAGACAAATTTCGCGCCACGGCGCATTCACGCCATGACACGAAATTTGCCGTACCTGTTTAAGGAGAAGAACGAAACTACGTCTATATTTTCCCTGAATTAAAGTCCTTTACCGCATTTAAATATGCAGTCAGATTCTCAATCGGAACCTTGTTTTGAATATTATGGATCGAACAGCAAACAAAGCCGCCGCCCGGAGAGAAAATCCTCATTCGGGTTTTCACCTCCTCATACACTTGTTCCGGAGTCCCAAAAGGCAGCGTTTGTTGTGTGTTTACAGCGCCTCCCCAAAACGTAAACGACTTTCCATACTTTTCTTTCAGAAATTCAGCATCCATATCTACAGCCGAGCATTGCACAGGATTCAGAATATCAACACCGATATCCACAAAATCATCCAGAAGTTTAACGATGCTTCCGCAAGAATGGAAGAAGGTTTTCCATGTCGTGTTGTTATGGATCCAAGTGTTCACCTTTTTGTAGAAAGGTGCATAGAATTCCCGAAACATATCCGCTGACATAAATTCGCTTTTTTGCGTCCCAAAGTCCGCGCCGCTAACATAAGCAATCGCGATTTTATCCCCTACGGCTTCCTTGTAGAGGGCTAGGTTTTTCAACGCAATTTCCGTCTGGTACTCAAATACTTCTTTGATATAATTAGGATACAGGAGATGCGCCATATACCAATCCTCGTGTTTCCTGATCCCCGGCGTTCTTTTCATGCCGGGACCCGGATTGAGCGCCGCATCGCCCAAGCTTAAAAAACAATTGGCGCCAAACAACGCACGATTCGTATCCTTATAAAGGCGATTCACTTCTGTTTCTGTATCGCGGAGTTCCTCCTCGGAAAACACAGTAAAATCATCTTTAAAATCTTCTCTACCGTTCAAATTGTTCTCATCAACAGGTTCCTGTCGGACAAGAACGTCAAAATAGTTCCCGTTATATGGCATTTTCATGCTCGGTTTCACGCTGCGATCACCCTGCGGGTACAAATACAAGGCTCCCGTTTCATCCGCATCGTACACAAAACCTTCGGGGATTTTGACAGGTGTTCTGTCGAACAACTGCCAATCCCGCCAGTTTTTATTTTCAAAGCCGGCAAAAGTCTTTTTGGGCCAAACACCGATAATATCAGCACCGACTGCGTCAAGCGTTTCATTGTCTACGCTTCCCAACACCTGAAACGGCTCGTGTACATACACTGGTTCTTCTCCCAGTCCGAGCGCTTTTTTTAGCAGATACAGCTCTCCGGCCGCAATACCGGTAACCGCCGACGAACCCAAATCGAACGGCACTCTATCCGGGATCTCGTGATTCAGAGCGGCAACAACTCTTTCTCTCGAATTCATGATTTTTCTCCTTTTCTCGTTATGCGCTATGACAATCGCCGCTCAAGCGGTCTGATTTGTCAGGATCTTTCTTTTTTTGCTATTTTTCTGCGCATAGTCAACGCCGACGGCTATGCACAAGATGATTCCCTTAATGATCATTTGAATGAATTCATTCACATTGATCATAATAAGACCGGCCGAGAGTACGCCCATAATCAATACGCCAATGATGACGCCGCTAATTCTTCCCGAGCCCCCCGAAATGCTGACGCCGCCCACTACACATGCGGTAATAACATTGAATTCAAATCCATCTCCTGTCTGCGGAGAACCCGAATTTAGCCGTGATAATAAGAGGATGGCGGCGATAGCCGCAAACAAACTGCTGAGTGCATATATCGCGATCTTAATCCGTTGAACTTTAATTCCGGAAAGTCTTGCAGCCTCTTCGTTTCCGCCGATTGCGTAGAAATATCTTCCGTAGATAGTCTTATTCAAAATAAAAGCGCCTATCGCAAAGACAACGATCATGATAATGACAGGAACCGGAACGATACCAACATAACCCTGTCCTAAGATTTTGAAAGCCGTAGGAAAACCTGAAATCGGCAGCCCTTTGCAAATTGTTAACGCCACCCCGCTGAGGATACTCATGAAAGCCAGCGTAGCAATAAATGGAGGAATGTGCAACTTCGTCACCAATACCCCTATTAGTGCACCTATCCCAACTGCAAGCAACAGGCAGATGATGACGGCCGTGGGGATATTGAGTTTTAAACGCGCTAAAAAAACAGCGCAGACAATATTGATAAACGCGACCAAAGAACCAATCGACAGATCGATCCCTCCGATCAAAAGCACAAACATACATCCAACCGCAGCAATGCCCATTGTTGAAACCTGTCTGGCAATGTTAAACAAATTACCGAGTGTAGTGAAACCAGGCGCGCGAACGCAGAAAAAAATAATCAGAGCAATCAGAACAAGCAGTATCGCATATTTTTTTAAAAAACCGCCTATACTCGAATCCTTATAATTCATTGCAATCTCTCCTTATTCTCAGCAACATCATTATTCTCACTATCATCGATCGTCGATGCAAATTTCAATATTTTCTCTTGATCAAACTCTTCACGCTTCAATTCGCCAGTCACGCGGCCCTCGCTTAGAACAACGATTCTGTCCGCCATGCCGATTAATTCCGGCATCTCAGAAGAAATCATGATCAACGTTTTGCCTTCCGCGACCAAATCATTGATAATTTGGTAGATTTCGTGCTTGGCTCCTACGTCGATTCCTCTTGTTGGCTCATCAAAAATAATCAAATCCGGATCTGTACTCAACCATTTGGCCAAAACGACTTTTTGCTGATTACCGCCGCTAAGATTTTTCACGAGCTGTGTCACGCTAGGCGTCTTGATTCTCAAAGCGCTAATATACTTGTCAACCGTTTGTTTTTCCAATCCGCGGTTAATTACGGAAAATCGACTGATTCTTTTTAGAATCGGCATCGTGATATTTTCATCAATCGGCAAATGCAATAATGCGCCATGCAGTTTCCGATCTTCCGGAATCAAGGCGATCTTTTGATCAATCGCGTCGGTAGGACATTTTACATGCGACTCCTGCCCCTTGAAAATGATCTGTCCGGAGTCCTTTTTTGCAGCCCCAAAGAGTATTTCAGCAAGTTCTGTTCTGCCCGAACCGATCAACCCACCGAGTCCTAAGACCTCTCCTTTTTTCACTTGCAAGCTTACGTCGCGCAAACCGTTTCCACAGAGATGCCGTATATCCAGAATTACCTCTTCCGTCTGGGGTTCGGAACGCTCTGGATATGTTTCGTCTAAATCACGGCCGATCATGAGTTTTACAAGTTCTGCTTTATTTGTTTTGTCTATATCAACTGTATCGATGTAGTTCCCATCCCGCAACACAGTTGCCCTATCTGCAATCTGGAAAAGCTCCTCCAACCGATGCGATATGTAAACGATCGTCACACCCGATTTTTTCAATGTTGCAATCAATTGAAACATCGCCTCTGACTCCGACGTTGTAAGCGCAGCAGACGGTTCATCCATGATCAAGATTTTCGTGTTTTGGGAAACAGCTTTTGCGATTACCACCATTTGCTTATAGCCAACCGACAAATCGCATATTAGCGCATTTGGATCTATTTTGATATTTAGTTTTTCGAATAGGTCACGAGCCTTTTTTTGCATCTTCCCCCGATCCAGAACAATCCCATTCAAAATATATTCGCCGAGAAAAATATTATCGACAACGCTAAGTTCCTCTACTAAATTTAACTCCTGATAAATTACGCCGATTCCGTTTTCTTTTGATAACGAAGGTGTCATTGAGCGAAACTCTTTCCCGTCAACGATAATCGTCCCATCAGTAGGTTCGATTGCGCCGGAAACGGTTTTTATGAGTGTTGACTTGCCCGCGCCGTTTTCACCGACCAAAGCATGTACCTCACCCCGTCGGACATGGATGGATACACTATTTAACGCGACAACGCCGGGATAAACCTTTGTGACATCCTTTAATTCAAGAATCGTTTCGCTCATAGTGCATCCTTCCATGACGGGAAAAGTTCGCCTAATTATATGTTTCGTTTATTACGTCCTACTCTTTTGTAAGCGTATAGTTTTGTTCTGCCGCGTAGTCTTCAACATTATCGATCGTGATCGGCACATGAACATAGGATTGGTTTTTCTCAAGGGATTCTCCGTTAAGACCAGCCATCACCAAATCAATCATCGTTCTGCCTAAGAACTTCCCGCCGCCGATGGATATCGTAGCGCGAATCGACTCTCCTCGATAGATTGCATTGCACGCACTTTCCGTACCGTCGACACAAAAGATACCAAAATCATCATTCACCTTCCCGGCTGCTTTTGCGGCTTCATTTGCGCCTAAGCCTCCGCCATCGCCTATAGAGTAAATAATATCAAGATTCGGGTACGCCTGGAAGAATGTTTCTGCCGCATTCATGCCTTCTTCTTGTGTCAAGGCTTCTGCCCGCATCACAACATTGACATTTGGATATCTCTCTTTGATAGCATCCTCGAACCCGTTTTCACGATCAATGACTGTCGGGATTTTTGGATAATTACAAAATGCCACCTGGATTTCGTCTTTGCCTGCCACATTGGGTCTTGTATCGATCCAATCTGCAGCGGCTTTTCCTGCTTCATATCCGGTATCGTATTCAATCATTCGATAATTGAAATTGACATTTTCCATTGTAACACCGTGGCAAACAACGACTACACCTTTATCCATCGCAGCTTTGGCAGCATCCTCAAGGGCTTCTCCATCTTGCGGCGTTATAACGATTGCGTCATATCCGGCTTGTACGAAATTCTCTATCTGTTCTACCGCTTTAGATGCGTCATCACCATATTGGACAATCGTTACTTCAGCGCCAAATTCCGCTTTTCCATATACCTGCTGTTCCTGTGTTATTTCAGCCCAAACCGCATTGGTTAAGTCTGGCCATACACTTCCGATTCTCAGACCTTTCGTGCTTCCGCCATCATTCGACTCGGCAGCGGCGGCCGAACTCCCGGCATCCGTCGTACTGCTTGTTGATGGTTGTTGCGTAGTACACCCCGCGACCAATATGCCGGCCACAAGGATAATACACACCAGAATACTGAACTTTTTCGTTTTCCTCATTTCTTTCCTCCTCATAATTATAGTTACAGAAAATAAACGATCTTACTAAACGCGATGCGTTCGAGACAATTATGGCGGACGAAACGGCGTTTGTGCAATCACTCAATTTATATAATTGGGATGGGATTTCAAGATTTTCTATAAATATGACACCTCTTTCATCCGGACATATAAATATATTCGACCAATTCTAAAAATCGTGTAATTGTAAGTGATTTTGGGTTTGAATAGCATTTGTTTATCACCTTAATATGTTTTTACTAGGAGGTAAGAATAATGGGAAAAACAATGAAAGCTTTGCGTGTATATGCCCCTTTTAATCAAAAAATTGAAAATGTGCCGATACCGGAGATCGGCGATGGCGAGATCCTGATTAAAGTGTTGGGATGCGGTGTTTGTGCCGGCGATGTCAAAACATATCATGGGGGACAACGTGTTTGGGGAAAAACCCCTAATGAGGCCTATATAGACGCACCTTGTATCGGCGGTCACGAATTCTACGGTGAAGTCGTAGAAATAGGTGCCGACGTTGACGACATTAAAATTGGAGACAAATTGCTTGCGGAACAAATCCTGCCCTGTGGCGAATGCAGATTTTGCAAAGCCGGTATTCCTTGGATGTGCCAACCTCATCATATCTATGGATTTAAGGATGACGCGCAAGGCGGCTTTGCAGAGTACATGAAGTTTGCCAAGGGCAGTATCTTGCACAAACTTCCTGATGATTTTACAGTCGAACAAGGTTCTATTATTGAGCCCTATGCCTGCGCGATGCACGCAGTTGAGCGTGCGAATATCCAGCATACGGATGTTGTAGTCGTCAGCGGGTTAGGCGCAATAGGACTTGGAATGATCAACGCGGCTAGGAAGGCGGCTCCAAAACTGCTCATCGGTCTCGATCTCAAACAAAGCCGTTTGGACAAAGCGAAAGAATTTGGCTCTGATCTCGTTTTCAATCCCACCGAAATCGATATCGTCGAAAAGGTGAAACAACTCACGGATGGTTATGGCTGCGATGTATATATTGAGGCCTCAGGCTTTGAAGGAAGCGTCATACAGGGGCTGAATATGGTTGCAAATCGTGGCCGATATATCCAATTTGGTGTATTTCCGAAGGACGTGACAGCGGACTGGAACATAATAGGCGATACAAAAGAAATCGATATCCTCGGCGCGCATTTGTCCGGGCATTGCTATGGGCCAGTCATTAAGGGAATTGCTGACGGAAGCATTCGGCTGGATGGCGTAGTGACCCACATCTACAATTTGACCGATTGGGAGCAAGCATTCGAAACGGCATCCAACAATCCAGACGCGATTAAGGTCGTTCTGGTTCCGTAAGTCTATTTACGCTATGGTATGTTGAGGCATCAAGGGTACATAACTTGTT
>BNUG01000014.1 GCA_025997195.1 Clostridia bacterium
GGCGTTAAAATCAAATAGTCGAGAGGTTGCCGTTGGTTCCGGCGAATACCTCACAGAAACAATTTTGATTGTTACCATGAGCAATGCCGCTTACCGAAGCGGTATTACTTCTTTTTGTGGGGAATTATTTTTCCGAGAATGAGGAAAATCGCTTGCGCGGGCAGGTGGCTATGATATAATATTGTTGGAATATGAGAAAATATTCTGACAATTCTTAAAATACAGGGGAAAGTGGCAGTATGGTACGCAGATTATATGTAGAAAAGAAGAGCGGTTTTGAGATCGAAGCCCGCAATCTCAAGAAGGAACTCAAGGAAAATCTGGGCGTTTCCGGGATGCGGAAGGTGCGTGTCATCAACCGCTACGACGTCGAACACATTTCGGACGAACTGTACGAAAAAGCAAAAGAACTGGTGTTTTCAGAGCCAAATCTTGACCAAACAAGCGATGAAACGCTGGACATTCCCGAAGAATCCTTTGCCTTCGGAATCGAGTATCTGCCCGGGCAGTTTGACCAGCGGGCCGACTCTGCGGCGACCTGCATCCGGCTGATAGAACCCGAGGCGGAACCGACCGTGCGCTGCGCCAAGATCATCGTGATCGAGAGTGCGCTGGACAAAGAAGTACAGAAGCGCATCCTGAATTATTGCATCAATCCGGTCGATTCCCGGCAGGCTTCGTTTGACAAACCACAGACACTCGAGACAAAAGTGCCGGATCCTGCCGCGGTCAAAGTGATCGATGGTTTCCGGGGAATGAGCGACGGCGAGATCCGCGAATTCGCATCTAAAATGGGGTTTGCGATGAGCAATGAGGATCTGCTCTTTGTGCGCGCCTATTATTCCGAGGAGGAATTTCGCGATCCGACGGTCACGGAACTGCGCGTCATCGATACCTACTGGTCCGACCATTGTCGGCACACGACCTTCCTGACCAATCTGTCCGTAGTCAGCTTTGAAGGCGGCGGCTATGCGGACTTGGTGAAGGACGCTTACGGCGAGTACCTTGCGATGCGGCAGGACGTGTATGGCGAGGAAGCTGCGGCGAAGCGACCGGTCACGCTCATGGATATGGCGACGATCGGTACGAAATATCTGAAAAAACAAGGCCTTGTGGAAGACCTCGACGAATCGGATGAGATCAATGCCTGCTCGATCAAAGTCAAAGCCGAGCTTGTGCCGGAACCGGGCGCGAAACCGGTGCCCGAGGACTGGCTCGTTATGTTCAAGAATGAAACGCACAACCATCCGACGGAAATCGAACCATTCGGCGGCGCGGCGACCTGCCTGGGTGGCGCGATCCGCGATCCGCTGTCGGGGCGTTCTTATGTGTATCAGGCGATGCGCGTCACAGGGAGCGGCTCACCGGGGACTTCCATTAAAGACACGCTGCCCGGCAAACTCACACAGTACCAGATCACGCGCGGGGCGGCGAAAGGCTATAGTTCTTATGGCAATCAGATCGGCGTCGCTACCGGCCTTGTCGAAGAGATTTACGATGATAGTTATGTGGCGAAACGGCTGGAGATCGGCGCGGTCATCGGCGCCGCGCCCCTGAAAAACGTCGTGCGCGAGACTCCCGTCAAGGGAGACTCCATCCTTATCGTTGGCGGGCGGACCGGACGCGACGGCATCGGGGGTGCTACCGGAAGCTCGAAGGAACACACCGAGGAATCGATTCATACGGCGGGCGCCGAAGTGCAGAAGGGCAATCCGCCCATCGAGCGTGACATCCAGCGGCTGTTCCGCAGAGGCGAAGCGGCACGGCTGATCAAGCGGTGTAACGATTTTGGTGCCGGTGGCGTCGCGGTCGCCATCGGGGAACTCGCGCCCAGCATCGACGTTTATCTCGATCTCGTCCCGAAGAAATATGATGGGCTCGATGGTACGGAATTGGCGGTCTCGGAAAGTCAAGAACGTATGGCTGTCGTGATTGCGAAAGAAAATGTCGAAAAATTTTCCGCTTATGCCAAAGAAGAAAATATCGAAGTAACGGCCGTCGCGAAAGTGACAGATACCGGGCGTTTCCGTATGTACTGGCGTGACGACGCGATTCTCGATCTGTCAAGGAAATTTCTTGACACCAATGGCGTGCTGCAGGAACGCAAGGCGCTGATCCGGGAAAAGGATATTCATATTCGTCGCGGCGCGTCGATTTCTTCTAAAACGCCGGACGAGCGCGACTTGCTCGGCTTGCTGTCGGAACTGAACTGCGCGGGAAACCGCGGACTGACAGAACAATTTGACAGCACGATCGGCGCCGGAAGCCTCCTCATGCCGCTGGGCGGCAAGACGCAGCTCACGCCGACCATCGGCATGGCGGCAAAGCTGCCGGTCACCTCGGGCGACACGAATACGGCAACGCTGATGAGTTACGGTTACGATCCGCGAATCGCGAAGGACAGTCCTTTCCACGGGGCGATGTATGCCGTCCTCGATAGCCTTGCCAAGATCGCGGCGATGGGCGGCGACGCCTCAGCGGCGCGTCTGTCCTTCCAGGAATATTTCCCGAAACTCGGCAGTGTACCGACGCGTTGGGCCAGCCCGGTCATGGCGCTGCTCGGTTCAATCAAGGCACAAAAGGCGCTGGGGGTGCCGGCGATCGGCGGCAAGGACAGCATGAGCGGGACCTTCCGTCAGCACGATGTGGCACCAACGCTCGTGTCGTTTGCCGTTGGAGTGACCGACGCCCGGCATATCGTATCTCCCGAATTCAAACAAGCGGGAAGCAAGATCATCTTTCTGGAAACGAAACGCGACGAAGGCGGGATTCCCGATTTTGAAGCCTTCCTGAAAAATGCGAGTCGGTTGAAAGAACTCACGGCAGCGGGCAAGATTTTGGCGGCCGGCACGGTTTCCTATGGCGGTCTTTTTGTGGCGATTTCCAAGATGGCGATCGGCAACCGCGTCGGTGCGGTTCTCTTCGCGCCGAGCCCGGGCGATTTGATCGATGAAAGCTATGGCAGTTTTCTCCTCGAGATAGATGGCAAGGAAGACCCGGAGAAACTCTTTGGCGGACTCACGTATCGCGAGGTCGGCGAAACGGCGAACAGCGGTTCCGTCGAAGTTCGCAGCTTGGAAGGCGTGCAAAATTCATCCTCCTTCGGCTCTGTTGTAGTCTCTCTTGATGAGATCATCGAGCGGTGGGAAACTCCGCTCGCGGCGACCTTCCCGGTCACGCCGAGTTTGACCGCGGCTTTCGAAGAAACGATCGAACCGGTAAACTACAAAAAGCGCGCGGCTGCGGCTGCGGCAAACGTGAAGATCGGCGAGGCGAAACCCAAAGTCTTTATCCCGGTTTTTCCGGGTACCAATTGCGAGGCGGACAGCAAGCGCGCGTTTGAGCGCGCCGGAGCAGAAGTGACAGTGCTCAATCTGCTCAGCTTGGATCACAGCGCGTTGACGGAATCGATTCGCCGTATGGCGGACGAAATCGGACGGAGTCAGATCGTGATGATTCCGGGCGGCTTTTCCGGCGGTGACGAACCCGAGGGCTCGGCAAAATTCATCGCGGCGGTATTTCGAAGTTCCTATATGAGGGAAGCGACCGCTGAATTTTTGGAGAAGCGCGGTGGGTTGATACTGGGAATTTGTAACGGGTTCCAGGCTCTGGTGAAACTCGGCCTGCTGCCGTTTGGCCGCATCACAGAACCGGATGAAGCGGCGCCAACACTTACTTACAATACGATCGGCCGCCATATGTCGCGGCTCGTGCATGCCCGTGTGGGGTCGGTGCTCTCCCCGTGGCTCGCCGCGGCGGAAGTCGGGGACGTCCATACCCTGCCCGTATCGCATGGCGAAGGCCGCTTTGTGGCGAACCCGGAGACCTTGCAGGGGCTTGTGAAAGCCGGACAGGTCGCAACGCAATACGTGGATTTAGACGACCACCCGACAAACGATATTCGTTTCAATCCAAATGGGTCAGCGTTGGCGATCGAAGGAATCACTTCGCCGGATGGCCGTATCTTTGGCCGCATGGGACATTCGGAACGTAATGTGAAAGGCCTTTATGTCAATGTGCCGGGCGTCTATGACAACAGCGTTTTCACCTCCGGCGTTGCTTACTTTAAGTAGGAATCAACGGAGCGGAAGGCGGCAAAGAGGAATACAAAGGCGCAGAGACAAGGAGGCGAATCAGGTGGCAATTCAAATCGGAATCGTTATGGGCAGCAAGAGCGATTATCCGATCGTCGAACGGGCGGAACGGATTTTGGACGCATTTGAAGTGGGGTATGTGACACGTATCATTTCTGCGCACCGCACCCCGGCGGCGGCGGAAGCCTTCGCAAAAGACGCGGAAGAGGACGAGCTTGAGGTGATCATAGCTGCGGCTGGCAAGGCTGCCCATCTTGCAGGAGTGCTCGCAGCCAATACGGCTTTACCCGTGATTGGACTGCCCATCAAAAGCTCAACGCTCGACGGGCTCGATTCGCTGCTCTCGACGGTACAGATGCCCAAAGGTGTGCCGGTCGCGACGGTCGCGATTGACGGGGCGGAAAATGCGGCGCTGCTCGCAGTGCAAATCCTATCCGTGAAAGACGCGCGGCTCCGGGAAGCAATCCGGTCTTATAAATTACATATGGCCAGAGAAATCGAAGCGACCGACGCCGCTTTTCAGGAAGAGCACAGTGAATCTTAGCGGCGATTCGGCGATAGGACATGTGTATGGATTCTGCACCGGAGCCTGTGCTGCGTCCGCAGGATGCACGAGCGCAGAATGACGATGGTTTGGAAAGTGAGGACGATCATGACAGTTAAAAAGGAACAAATTTACGAGGGAAAAGCGAAGAAGGTCTATGCGACGGACGATCCTTACCTGTACATCGTATCGTACAAAGACGACGCGACCGCCTTCAACGGCGAGAAAAAAGGGCAGATCGCGGGCAAGGGCGTCATCAACAATACGATGACCAATATCATCTTCGCGCTTTTGGAAAAAGACGGCGTGCCGACACATTTTGTCGAGCAGCTTGATGAGCGCGATACCGTTGTCAAAGCCGTGACCATCTTGCCGCTCGAGGTCATCATTCGCAATGTGGCCGCCGGCTCCTTCTCCAAACGCTATGGTGTGGAGGAAGGCACGGCGCTGCTGAGACCCACGCTCGAATTTTCGTACAAAAACGACGCGCTTGGCGATCCTCTCATCAATGACGACCATGCGCTTGCCCTGGGACTCATCACCGAAGAGCAACTCGCGGATGTGAAAAAATACACGCACAAGGTCAATGAATTTCTGAAGGCGTTTTTCCTCGAAAAAGGCCTGAAACTTGTCGACTTCAAGATTGAATTCGGCGTGGACAACAAGACCGGAAAGGTGATTCTTGCGGACGAAATTTCACCGGATACTTGCCGGCTGTGGGATGTAGAAACCAACGAAAAGATGGACAAAGACCGTTTCCGTCGCGACCTCGGCAATGTCGAGGAAACCTATCAGGAGGTTTTCGCGCGTATCAAACAATAAGCGCTATTTCCATAGAATTTCAGGATAGAGGCCCTTGTCTTTCATGGCTCTGACAGAGTCTGAGACATGGGCTTTATCTTCTTGATAAGTCACGCCAATCCACCGTTCGTTCGTCGGCAGCACACGCGCGCGCACTTTCCCGGCTTTGATCAAATCATCGATCTTGGTCGGCAAAAGATACTCGGATTTTAGCGAATCCGTGCGTAGAGACTCTTCCAAAAACACAGGAAAACCGTCCGCGATTTCATGCAGCAGCGAAGGCGTGAATCCCCAGAAATTCATCGAAACCGTGGCGTCAGGCGATACTTCGGTCCATGTCACATCGTCTTCCGTGTACATAGGCTTTCCGTCCCGCCACATGATTTTTGTGCGCTCGTCAATGCCGGCCAAATCACCGTTTGCATCCAGCATGCAGACGCCGCGCGCCACATGTCCGTGCTCCGTCAGCGTATTGGCGAGTCGGTATCCAACCATGGAATAATCATATTTGTCCCCGTCTTTTGCACGGAGAAGCGCCTCGTAAAGCAGGGTGTAAGCGTCCGGGCCGTAGTAATCATCGGCGTTGATCACGGCGAAATTGCCATCGATCAAATCCCGCGCCGCGTGGACGGCGTGACAGGTGCCCCAGGGTTTGATGCGCCCTTCCGGAACGGAAAATCCGTCCGGCAGATCTGTCAGCTCCTGAAAGGCGTACTTGATATTTAGATGCCGCCCCGCGCGTTCATCGATGAGTGCGCGAACATCCTCTTCGATCTCTTTTTTGATGACAAAGACGACGTCATCGAAGCCTGCCATCATTGCATCGTAGAGCGAGAAGTCGATGATGATCTCTCCCTGCTCGGTGATGGGGTCGATTTGTTTGAGACCCCCGTAACGGCTGCCCATACCGGCTGCCATCACCAAAAGAGTCGGTTTTGCCATGCGCTGTTCCTCCATTCTATTATTCCCTAATAATGTATCATATTTTATGGTAATATGAATCCATTATGAATGTGTTGAATATGTTACGCCTCGGGGCTTTCATTTTGTCCACGCTTCCTCCGATCGGCAAGCACAAGCGCGAGATGGACAGCGCACGCGCGTCCGGCGACCATGCGCGGGAGCAGGAGTGGATTCGCCTTGCGGAAAATTTCTGGGGCCCGAAAATCTTTGATCACTACGGAGTCACCATCGAAATGAGCGGCGAATCTTCGGAGTCATTGCCGGAGGGCGGCGTGCTTTTCGTGTCAAATCATGAAGGGTTTGGCGACATTCCGCTCTTCATGGCGGCGATCAAAACAAAACAGTTTGGCTTTGTTGCGAAAGGCGAGCTTTCAAAAATCCCGATTTTCAACAAATGGATTGTGCGCATCCGCAGCCTGATGCTCGAGCGCGATGACCCCCGGTACGCGTTAAAGGTCTTTCATGAGGGCGAAGAATGGCTCAGGCAGGGGTTCTCTCTCGTGATTTTCCCGGAAGGCACGCGCGCGAAAGGGAAGGGAATGAAGCCGTTTCAGAAGGGCAGTCTGCGCATGGCACTGCGTGCGGGCGTACCCATCGTGCCGATTTCCACAAAGGGTTCGTGGGAATGTTTTGAGAACGCGGGCTATCCGCATCCCGGCGTCATTCGCTTTCATCTACATCAGGCGATAGAAACAAAGGGTATTCCAAAATCGGAGGAAAGCGCCTTGTCCGATCGGATTGAAAAGATCATACGCGACAAGATTACCGAGTGGGAGTCAGCGGACGGATTTGCAGATGTGACGGCATTATAAAAATATTTCAGTATCATAAAAATATTATGGAAGAGAAGAAAAACATGACAGATCAGAAGATAGAAAACAGCGACGCGGTATCGGTAAGATGGATATTTTTCCTGATTTTTGTGATCTTATTCGCGCTCACGGCGCTTCTTGTGGTGACAAACAAAACGGTGGCGATCGACACACCGATTCAGTCTTGGATCTTTTCTTTGCGGTCGGACGCCTTGACGGCGTTTACAAAGGCGGTGACGCATGGCGGTGATACGAATGTGGTCGCCGTGATTTGCCTCGTCCTCATCATTCTGCCGAAGCGTCTGCAGATCGGGATGCCGGTCGCGCTGATCGCCGGCACTGGCGCTGCCATTCAGCAAATGCTAAAGGCCGTGATCGGACGCCCGCGGCCGGATGCCGTGAATTGGCTTGTCGCCGAAGACGGCTTTTCCTTTCCTTCGGGACATACCAATGCGAGTCTCATTCTTTATCTCGCGATCGCGATCATCTTTGGGCGGTGGCTCATCCTGCACGGACATCCCGCGGCGGCCAAAGTCCTGCGCATCGTTCTTCCGGTCTTTGCCGTTCTGGTCGCCTTGTCCCGTCCGTATCTCGGCGTACACTATCCGACAGATATTTTTGGCGGCTGGATGCTGGGCGGCGCTTTGCTGATTTTGTTATACTCACTTTACGAGCGATTTTGGCCGACGAAGTGGCGCATCGCGTGAACGGATTCGAACCATCCTATCAATTATTAATGATTCAGAAAAGGAGTACATCATGATTACAGAAAATCTTGCAAAAGCACTGTCCGATCAAATCAATGCAGAATTTTATTCAGCTTATCTGTATCTTGCAATGTCGGCGAAGGCGGATGATTTGGGTTACAAGGGTCTGCAAAACTGGCTTTTCGTACAGGCACAGGAAGAAATGGCGCATGCTACGCATATGTACGAGCATTTGATCGAACGCGGGGCGCTGCCTTCCTTTGGCGCGATCGCCGCTGCGGAAGACGCGAAAGAGTTGAATGATGTGAGGCCGATATTTGAAAAAGTATTGTCGCACGAAGAATATGTCACAAGCCTGATCAACAACATAGCATCGCTCGCGATGAAGGAAAACGATCACGCGACCTACACGTTTATTTCATGGTATGTGAATGAGCAAGTGGAAGAAGTTGACGTCGCGAATACACTGCTAAAAAAAGTCAAACTGATCGAGAACAATCCCGGACAGCTTTATGACTTGGATACGGAATTGGCGGCACGTGTTTTTATAAATCCGTTCCCGGCCGCCTAATGCGGCGAATGAAGGCGAGGAGCAGTCTTGCGCCGGTTGCTACGATGACGAGTGCGAGGGCGATTGCGCCCGCGATCATAAAGGCCTGAACTCCGGATTCGACAGCATCCGAATAATTTCCGACGAGGATGCTGCTCATGGTTTCATAAAGAGGCGCCCCTGGGACAAAGGGGATGATGCCGGGGATGATGAAAATCGTCGTGGCGTCTTTGCCGGCGCGGGACGCAATTTCCGCGAGGATGGCGATCGCGCAGGTACCAAGAAAACTCGCGCCGATCAGGCCGAAACTGCCCATCATGAATACAAGGATGAACATACCGGCTCCGCCGATGGCCGAGAGTGTTAAGATGTGCTTTTTCGGGGCGTTGAACAGCAGGCCAAAGCCAAATGTGGAAAAGAAACCAAAGAGCAGGAACCAGGGCGGCGCAAAAGCGACCGTATGATCGCGCACCAATTCGCCGCCGAAGGACATCCATATCTTGATGCCGATGCCGACGCCGCCTGCGATCGCGACAGCGGCAAGCATCGCCTCCGCAAGTCGTGCTACTCCCGCGATCATGTCGCCCGAGAGCAGATCCCGCGCGGCGTTTGTGATCGCGACGCCAGGCAGGAAAATAGTGGTGGTTGCCACGATGACCGGTGAAATGGATTCCGAAAGGCTCAGAGCAGCCGCACCCAAAACAAGACCCGCGGCTGCGGCACAGCAGATAAAGATACGGACAAAGTCCTGAATCTTCAGTTTCTGTATCGCATAAGAAATCAGGTAAGCGACCCCCGACAGTGCGCCGGCCACAAACATGTCTCGGAAAGAACCTTTGTAGATCGGGCAAAAGAAGGCGCCGACGAGAATGGCGCCAATCAGGCGCGTCAGCATCGAATAGCTTTTCTTGGCGCGGATACGCCGCAGTTCTTCAAAGCCGTCATCGATCGACAAATCCGTCGTCGTGAAGACGCGCGAAAAGGTGTTGACGTCCGAGATACGGGATAGGTCAATCTCCGAACCTTTGATACGCTTGACGAAGGTGTGCATATCGGCGTCGGCCTCACCGCTGTCGACTGACAGAAAAACGCCGGTCGGCGTCGCGAAACATTCCACGTAATCGATGCGGCAAGCCTTACAAATGCGGACGATTGTGTCCTCGACCCGGGAGATCTCCGCGCCGCTCTTCATCATCAGCTCGCCGGCAAACAAGGCGAGGATCAATACCTTTTTTTGTACGCTGTTAATCATAAGGGAAGTATATAGTGTCGGCCGGAAAATGTCACTTGCATTTTGTTTTTGGGTGTGCAATACTTATGGAGAGTTATGAAAACTTATGAATAAATGTGAAGGGTTGCGAAACTGATGACGGATGAAAGCCGGGCGGTCTTTCTTGAAACACTGGATGAGTATGTAAAAAGCGAAGCGGACGAAACGCTTCCCGCCGCCGATTTACCGGCGGCTGCGCGCAAGCGCGCAGGCCGGCCGGATCGCGGAGGCATGCGCGCGGAAGAAGTGCGCTTTGCGCTCGCTGAGGCGTTCGAGGCTGCCGGCAGGGTCATCACACCGGAGGCCATCACGCGCGCGGCGAATTCTTCGGCAGGCTATCCGTATTTGATTCGCCTGATTGCGCATTATCTATGGCGTGTGAAAAAAGATCTCATCGATGTGACAGAGACGGACAAGGCGATCTTCCTTGCCAAAATAGAATTATTCAAAAATATTCACGACCCACTTTTTTGGGGACTGTCGAGCAAAGACCGCTTTTTTCTTTGGGCGATGTCAAAGGATGAGTTTGACAGCGAATTCGGAGAGATCGCGAAGCGTATGGGAGTGAGTACCGGATATGCATCGAAATATCGCGAACGGCTCCTGAATGTGGAGTTGATTTACGCGAGCGCCTACGGCAGGCTGGCCTTCACGCTGCCGTATATGCGCGAATATGTCGGGAAGGAATACATCGAGCGTTTTGGAGGCGAAGGAGGGAAAGAAAGAGAATGAAAGAGTACAAAGACATCACGGAATTGCTCGGCATCTGTTATCCCATCGTACAGGGCGGCATGGCTTGGGTGTCGGATTTCCATCTGGCGGCAGCGGTGTCCGCAGGAGGAGGCCTCGGCTTGATCGCGGCGGCTTCGGCGCCGGCGGATTGGGTGCGGGGGCAGATTCATGCGCTTCGAAAGATCACGGACAAGCCCTTTGGCGTCAACATCATGCTGATGAGTCCGTTTGCCGATGAGATCATGCAGGTCGTCGTCAGCGAAAAAGTCCCCATCGTCGCGACGGGCGCGGGAAATCCCAGCAAATACATGGATATGCTGAAAGAAGCGGGTACGATCGTGATTCCCGTGGTCGCTTCGTCTACCCTTGCCAAACGCGTGGAACGCGCGGGTGCAGACGCGGTGGTCGCCGAGGGGTCAGAGGCCGGCGGTCACATCGGCGAGACAACGACAATGAACCTCGTGCCGCAGGTCGTGGATGCGGTTTCGATCCCGGTCATCGCGGCGGGCGGCATCGCGGATGGGCGCGGCGCGGCAGCTGCCTTCCTGCTCGGCGCAAAAGGCGTGCAGGTTGGCACTCGCTTCATTGTTGCAAAAGAGGCAAATGTGGCGCAGCCTTACAAGGATCGTGTGATTGCGGCGGGTGACAACGATACGGTCGTGACCGGCCGCTTTACGGGCCATCCGGTGCGCTCGCTGAAAAACAAACTGATGCGGGAGATCCTCTCTCAAGAGAAGAAGGACATGTCCCTCGAAGAGTTTGAAACACTTATGATCGGTACGCTGCGCAAGGCCGTCGTCGAAGGTGACGCCGACTACGGCTCCCTCATGTCCGGGCAGAGTGCCGGGCTCGTGACGAAGGAACAGCCGGCGGCGGAGATTATTCGCGATATCGCGGAAGGCATGAAGGCGGTCTACCGGTCGAAGGCCGCGTATTTCGGAGACTGATTGACATGGGAACCAATAATAATAATTCTTGGCTTGCAGTCGTGTTCGCGGGGCAGGGTGCACAGAAACCCGGTATGGGCTTCGATCTGTACGAGAGCAGCGTCGCGGCGCGTACGGTGTTCGATCGTGCCGGTGACGAGATCAAGCACGATTGTTTTGAATCGGACGCGGAGCATCTGAAACAGACAGAAGTCACACAGCCAGCGGTCTATACCATGGATATGGCTTGCCTGGCGGCACTGAAAGAGGCGACTGCGGATACGCTGTTATGGCAGCCGGAAATGGCCGTGGCGACAACGACAACGACAACGACAACGACAGCGGCAGCTTCGGCCGGCGGCCGGGAGGGGTTCCATCCGACAAACGACATTTGCTGCGCGGGATTCAGCCTCGGAGAATATGCCGCGCTGACGGCGGCTGGCGTGATCGGGAGTTTTGAAGAGGGGCTTGCCCTTGTGCGCAAACGTAGTTTGCTGATGAAAGCGGCAGGAACAAATTCCGACGGCAGCCCGCGCGGGGCGATGGCCGCGGGCATGGGTACGGCGGAGGCCGTGCTTGCGCTGGTTGAGCAGACGCGCGGGAGCGATATCCTCGAAGCCGTCAATTTCAACAGCCCGGGTCAGACAGTCGTGGCGGGAGATATCGTCGCTGTTGAGCGTTTTGTCGCGGCTGCGAAAGAGAACAGAAGTCTTGGTGTCAAGGCAATTCCGCTGCCTGTCAGTGGCGCCTTTCACAGTCCGATCATGGCGTCGGCGGCCGAAGGTCTTGCCGCAGTGTTGTCCGCCCATACATTTTCCGCGCCGCATCATCGGGTCTACCTGAACGTGACAGGGGAGGACATCGAGGCGTTTCGCCGGTCCGTGACGAAAGCGCTACCGGTGTCAACTTCGGGTATTGACACAATCTCTTATGACGCTGCGTGGAAAGAAGTGATGATTCGGCAAATGCAAAGCCCTGTGCAATGGCAGCGGACAGTCGAGCAGATGGAAGCGGACGGCGTTCGCGTACTGATCGAGGTCGGGCCGGGAAAGACGCTTTCGGGGCTCGTGAAAAAGATCACTTCGGCCATCGAGGTGTGTCATGTGGAAGACGCGGAAAGTCTTGCGGCGGCGGCGGAATTTGTCAAAGAAAATAGTTTGTGAAGGAGTGAAGCAACTATGAGCGAAAGGATTCAGGGAAAACGTGCCGTTATTACAGGCGGCTCAAGAGGCATCGGACGTGCTGTCGCGCTCGCGCTGGCGGAAGCTGGGGCGGACGTCTGCATTACGTATCTCGGCAACGAAGAAGCCGCGATAGAAACAACGCGCTCGATCGAAGAAGCCGGCGCCCGTATTCCGATTGCGCTGAAAGGCGATGTTGCCGATCCTGATTTTGCGAAAGACGTTGCCGTCCACATGAAAGATATTTTCGGCGGGGTGGACATCCTCGTCAACAATGCCGGTATCACGGACGATGGCCTGCTGATGCGGATGAGCCCAGAGACCTTTGACCGCGTGGTGCGTACAAACCTCAACGGTGCTTTCTATATGCTGCGCGAGCTCTCCCCGTTCATGCTGAAGCAGCACGCCGGGCGCGTGATCAACATCAGCTCGGTGGCAGGCGTCAAGGGGAACGCCGGCCAGGTCAATTATGCTTCCTCGAAGGCGGGTCTGATTGGGCTGACGCTGTCGGCGGCAAAGGAACTTGGTTCGCGCGGAATCACGGTCAACGCGATCGCCCCGGGCTTTATCGATACCGATATGACCAAGGTGCTGACCGAGAAACAAATAGAAGTTAGTTTGGAACGTGTCCTGTTGGGACGGGCCGGCAAGCCCGAAGAAGTGGCGGCGCTCGTAGCGTTCCTCGCATCCGAAGCGGCGGGATATATCACGGGTCAGGTGATCGGAATTGATGGCGGGTTATTGATGTAGCAGAATGGAGGAAACAATGAGTGAAACAAGACGAGTCGTAATTACGGGAACCGGGGCTGTCACGCCAATCGGGAACACCGCGCGGGATCTTTGGGAGGCGATACGGGCCGGCGTTTGCGGTGTGGCCCCAATCACCAAATTTGATATCAGCGACCAAAAAGTATCGATGGGCGCCGAAGTGAAAAATTATGAATTTGCAGATCCGAGAGAGGCACGGCGCATGGATCTCTTCACGCAGTATGGTGTGACGGCGGCGGATGAGGCTTTTGCCGATAGCGGGCTTGTGCCCGGTGAAAACATTTCCGGAGATCGTGTCATCGCTTATGTCGGGTCCGGCATCGGCGGAATCCGCACCATCGAAGAGGAAGTCATCAAGATTCATGAGAAAGGGGTGCGGTTTACTTCTGCGCTCTTCACGCCCATGATCATTGGCAATATCGTATCGGGCAGCATTGCGATCAAGCATGGCGTTCACGGGACAGCGATGAGCGTCGTGACGGCCTGCGCCTGCGGGACGCATTGCATTGGGGAAGCCTGGCGCGCGATCCGGCATGGTTATGCGGATGCGGCGGTGGCCGGCGCAGCGGAATCGCCGTTCGCGGCAATCAGTTTTTCAGGTTTTGCGAATATGAAAGCTATGAATCCCACCGACGATCCTTTGCGGGCCTCCATTCCTTTTGATAAGGAACGCGCGGGGTTCATCATGGGCGAAGGCGCGGGCATCCTCATTCTTGAGGAGTACGAACATGCGAAAGCGCGCGGTGCCAAGATCCTCGGTGAAGTCGTCGGATACGGTTCGACCTGTGACGGGCATCATATCACGGCGCCGCTGGAGTCCGGGGAGTACGCGGCGAAGGCGATCGTGATGGCGCTCGAATCGGCGAATCTCAAGCCCGAGGATATTTCTTATATCAATGCGCACGGCACGAGTACGCCGCTGAATGACAAGATGGAAACGAAGGCTGTCAAAGACGTGTTTGGCGCGGCGGCTTACAAGGTTCCGATGAGCTCCACAAAAGCGAATACGGGTCATCTTCTTGGCGCGGCCGGTGCGATTGAGGCGATTCTTTGCGTCCGGGCGCTGCGGGATGGTTTGATTCCGCCGACCATCAACTATAGGGTGCCGGATCCGGAACTCGATCTCGATTATGTGACGGAAGGCAGTCTGCGCAAGGCGGATGTGCGCTATACGATGAGCAACAATTTCGGCTTTGGCGGCCACAATGGTTCTGTGATTTTCAAAAGGTACGAAGACTGAGACACGAAGATCGTAGTGCGAAAACTGGAGTAAAAAGACTGAGGCGCGAAGGGAATGGGTGAGAATGTGATCGATCAAAACGGAATCAAAGAAATCATCCCTCAACGGGAACCTTTCCTTATGATCGATGAGATCGAGGAACTTGTTCCCGGCGAACGCGTTGTTGCCGTCAAGCATGTCCGGGAAGATGAATATTATTTCAAGGGACATTTTCCGGGGCAGCCGGTCATGCCGGGGGTTCTCATCGTTGAGGCGATGGCGCAGGCCGGTGCGGCGGGTGTGCTTTCGATGCCGGAGAACAGGGGGCGCAATGCCTTTTTCGGCGGCATCGACGGGGCGCGTTTCCGCGGTATGGTTCGCCCCGGGGATACGCTGCGCATCACGGTGGCGCTGGAAAATGTAAAGAGTCGCGGCGGCAAAGGCCACGGCGAGGTGGCGCGGCTCGAAACGGACGGTACGGAGACGCGTATCGCCGCCGCCGACATCCTTTTTATGTTCGTATAACGTCAGAAATACTTCTTTGACATCATACCGTAAATCCCCCGCGCCCTCGACTTTACTTTTCATTGTTTCGATTCTTGTAAATAGGGTATAATACTCAAATATGGCATTGAAAGAATCGGGCGAAAACTATCTGGAAACCATCCTGATCTTGAAAAAGAGTCTGGGGGTGGTGCGCGCGATTGATGTGGCAAACGAACTCGAGTTTTCAAAACCGAGCGTGAGTCGCGCAATCGGAATTTTGAAAGAGGAAGGATTGGTCACGGTTGAAGATGGGGGGCATCTTGAACTCACCGAAGCAGGACTTGCTAAGGCGAACTCCGTCTATGACCGTCACCTTGTGATCGCGGATTTTCTTGTAAGCCTGGGGGTGCGCAAGGAGATCGCGATCGATGACGCTTGCCGCATCGAGCATATTATTAGCGAAGAATCATTCGGAAAGATGAAGGAAAGGCTTGTCTCGCATGAGCAAGACGCATGAGCAAACCACATGAGCAGGACAACTGAGAGCGTACCGCGCGAATATACTTATGATGGCTTTGTGACCGTCTCCGCGATCGCGCCGGCACTTCGGCCCGGCAATTGCATGTACAATGTGGCGCAGCTTTATCGTGAGATCACCAGACAGACCGCATTGGGCGCGAAGATCATTGTTGCACCCGAACTTTCGATCACCGGCTATACATGCGGAGATCTCTTTCTGCAGGACACACTGCTGGCGGACGCCCTTGTTGCGCTAAAGGCCCTGGCCCGGAGTACACAATGGGACGATGCACTCATCTTTGTGGGCCTGCCTCTGACGCATATGGGCAAACTTTACAACGTGGCGGCTGCCATTCAAAATGGTGAGGTCATTGGCCTGGTGCCCAAAGCATACCCGCCAAATTACGGGGAATTTTATGAACTGAGATATTTCACGCCGGCGTTCAAAGGCATTGAAAATTTTATTTTCGAAGGAGAAGAAGTGCCGTTCGGAACGAATCTGTTGTTCCGTTGCCACGAATTCCCGGAGTTGGCCGTCGCCGCCGAGATCTGCGAAGATCTTTGGACGCCGAACCCTCCTTCGACCAAACACGCGCGTGCGGGCGCGACCATTATCGTCAATCTGTCCGCAGGCGACGAGATAATCGGCAAGGAATCCTATCGCAAACTCCTGGCAAGGTCCCAGTCGGGACGCGCTGTTTGCGCCTATGTCTATGCCAACGCCGGCTACGGCGAGAGCACGGGGGACATGGTCTTTTCCGGACACGGTTTCATTTGCGAAAATGCCGAGCTGCTTGCCGAGCGCAGACCCTTCGCGGACGAACCCGCGATCGCGGACGTTGATGTCAAGGGTCTGGCCCGCGACCGCCGCTATCTGAATACGTTCGAACGCGCGGAAGCGGATACGCATCATATAATAAGATTTTCCCAAAAGCAGCGCTGCAAACTGAAATACCGTTATATCGCACCGCACCCGTTTGTGCCCGGCCGCGCCGCCGAACTCGATGCGCGCTGCGAGGAGATCATCTGTATGCAGTCTTCGGGCCTTGCCAAACGACTTGAGCATGTCGGAGCAAAGAAGGCAGTCATCGGTATTTCGGGTGGTCTCGACAGCACACTCGCTTTGCTCATCACGGCGCGCGCGCTGCACCTGCTCGGCAGACCCGGTGAAGATATCCTTGCGGTCACGATGCCGGGACCCGGTACCTCGCGCCTGACCCGCCACAACGCGGAGCGCCTTTGCGCCGCCCTCGGCGTGGAACTCCGAACCATCGACATCACAACTTCCGTAACACAGCATTTGGCGGACATCGGCCATGCGGAAGATGAATTTACGACAACCTACGAAAATGCCCAGGCGCGTATGCGCACGATGATCCTCATGGATTTGGCCAACAAACATGGCGGCATCGTCATCGGTACGGGCGACCTGTCCGAGTTGGCGCTTGGCTGGGCCACCTACAATGGCGACCACATGAGCATGTACGGCGTCAACGCCGGCGTGCCGAAGACCCTTGTGCGCTATATCGTCGAATACATCGCCTCCGCAGAGCCTTTGCTGTCAGAGGTACTTCGCGCAATCCTGAATACTCCGGTCAGCCCCGAACTGCTGCCGACCGAGGGCGGAGAAATCAGCCAGCGGACCGAAGAGATCATCGGTCCCTACGAACTGCACGATTTCTTCCTCTATCATATGATTCGCCGTGGCCGAGAGCCTTTCCTAATCCTCAAACTCGCGTGCAAGGCCTTCAACGGCTGGTACGAGGAAGAAGAAATCCGCCGCGTGCTCAAGACCTTCTACCGCCGCTTCTTCGCGAACCAGTTCAAGCGCAGCGCACTGCCCGACGGCCCAAAGGTCGGCTCAGTCACGCTCTCCCCGCGCGCAGACTGGCGTATGCCCTCAGACGCCGACGGCGATGCCTGGTCCCGCTCGTTGGGGTAATAGATAAGATGGCAGCCAGCGATAAGAGAAGTCTGACATTCGTTAAAAGATAAGACTGTTGTTGGCGACAGGAGGAGGAACGATGGTATCAATAATGGCATTTTTGCCGCTTCTCATCTGGATCGCGATCATTGTCATCATTATCGTAGTAATTCGTAATAAGATAAAAGGCTTACGCAGGGAGATCGATGTGTTGCGCAGAGAGAACTATGATTTGCATGCATATATAGCTATGCAAAATCAAGCGTCACCGCAATATCCACAGACGCCGCAATATCCACAGACGCCTCAATAACAATCCGTGCCTGTTGCGCGAACGCGTGTTTTGGTGTAAAATGGATTTATTACTCCGGCACCTAAATATAGGAACAAAGAATGGCAAAAGACGTATATATCAAGGGTGCGAACGAGCACAATCTCAAGAATATTGACCTGAGGATTCCGCGCGATCAGTTTGTTGTGCTGACCGGGCTTTCGGGGAGCGGCAAGAGTTCGCTTGCGTTTGATACGATTTACGCGGAGGGGCAGCGGCGCTATGTCGAGAGCCTTTCTTCGTATGCGCGTATGTTTATCGGGCGGATGGACAAGCCGGACGTCGAGTTCATCGAGGGGCTTTCGCCCGCGATTTCAATCGATCAGAAGACGACGCACAACAATCCGCGTTCGACCGTGGGGACGGTCACGGAGATCCATGATTATCTGCGGCTCATGTACGCGCGCATCGGGGTGCCGCATTGTACGGTTTGCGGACGCGAGATCACGAGCCAGACGGTCGATCAGATCGCGGATATTCTCGCCGCCTATCCGGAGGGGACGCGGATTTCTCTGCTTGCGCCTGTGGTGCGGGCGCGCAAGGGGACGCAGGAAAAGGTACTTGAAACGATTCGCAAGGAAGGGTTTTCGCGCGTACGCGTCGACGGCGTGGTGCAGAATCTTGGGGAAGATGAGATCAGCCTCGACAAAAACTTCAAGCATACGATCGAGATCGTCGTCGATCGGATTATTGTCAAAGAGGACATTACGGGGCGCATCGCGGAGTCGGTTGAAACGGCGATCGCGCATGGCGAAGGGCTTGTTTCGGCGCATATTGTTTGGCCCGGACCGGACGGCGGAGCAGACGAAAACGCGGCGACGGACAAAAACAATTCCGGTGAAAATGGTGAACTTGGCAAAGTCAGCAAAAGCAGAACATCCGGCAAAAGCGAGGATGGCGGGAATCGGGGCGCCTATGAAGAGGAAAAAATCTTCTCGACGAAACTTGCCTGTCCCGATCACGGCGTCAGCATTGAGGAACTCGAGCCACGGATGTTTTCGTTCAATTCGCCGTTTGGCGCCTGCCCTGTGTGCAATGGGCTTGGCTTTATTCAGCAGATCGACCCGGATCTGATCATTACCAATCCGGAAAAGAGCATACCGGGCGGAGCCTTGTCGGGCATCTTTGCCAACATGGAATTTTCGGGGTATTACCGGCAAATCATCGGGGCGCTGGCGGACGAGCAGCACGTGGACCTGTCTCTGCCGTGGCGGGATTTGCCCGGGACATTCCGCAAGGAAGTCCTGCACGGCACGAACGGCCGTCATTTGAAATACACTTACAAAAGCCGTACGACGGGGCGCACGAGCAATATGGACCATCCCTACGAGGGGGTGCTGACCAACCTCGAGCGCCGTTACCGCGAGACCGGCTCCGACTATATTAAAGAAAAGATGGAGCAGTACATGAAGATCGAGCCCTGCGACGCCTGCGGCGGCAAACGGCTCAAACCGGAGGTGCTCGCGGTCACTGTGGGCGGGAAAAACATCGCCGAACTGTCCGATATGAGCGTACGCAAGGCGGGGGCCTTTGTGGAAGATCTCTCGGCCGGCCTTAGTGACAAGGACAACGCCATTGCCGCGCAAATCCTCAAGGAGATTCGCGCGCGCTTTTCTTTTTTGAATAATGTGGGCCTTGATTATCTGACGCTTTCACGCAGCGCGGGGACGCTCTCGGGCGGTGAAGCCCAGCGCATCCGTCTGGCGACACAGATCGGCTCCGCGCTCGTCGGCGTGATGTACATCCTCGACGAGCCGTCCATCGGCCTGCATCAAAAAGACAATTCCAAACTTCTAAAGACGCTGCGGGAGCTGACCAATCTCGGCAATACGCTGATCGTCGTCGAGCATGACGAGGAAACGATGTATGCCGCCGACCATATCGTGGACATTGGGCCGGGCGCCGGCGTACACGGCGGGGAAATCGTAGCCGAGGGAACCGTAGACGCTATCAAGAAGTGCAGGAAGTCGATCACGGGACAGTATCTTTCGGGCAAGCGCAAAATCGAAGTGCCGAAAGAACGGCGTCAGGGAAACGGTCATGAGATTGTGGTACACGGCGCGGCCGCCAACAACCTGAAAAAGATCGACGTCCGCTTCCCGCTCGGAAAGCTGATTTGTGTCACGGGCGTATCCGGCTCCGGCAAGTCTTCCCTGGTCAACGAGATCCTTGGCAAAGCGCTGGCGAAGGAAGTCAACCGGGCTCACGCGCTGCCGGGAGATTATGCAAGAATAGACGGGATTGAAAATATCGACAAAGTGATTGAAATCGATCAGGCGCCCATCGGGCGAACGCCCAGGTCCAATCCGGCGACTTATACGGGGGTGTTCACGCCGATCCGCGCGCTGTTCGCAACCCTGCCCGAGGCGAAAATCCGGGGTTACAATCAGGGGCGCTTTAGTTTCAATGTGTCGGGCGGACGCTGTGAGGCGTGCAAGGGCGACGGCATTATCAAGATCGAGATGCATTTCCTGTCGGACGTCTATGTGCCCTGCGAAGTGTGCCGGGGCAAGCGTTACAACCGCGAGACGCTTGAGGTGCGTTATAAAGGAAAGAATATTTACGAGGTTCTCGAAATGACGGTTGACGAGGCGGCGCCGTTTTTTGAAAATATCCCGCAGATTTACCGGCAACTATCGACCCTTTTGGATGTCGGGCTCGGCTATATCAAACTCGGCCAGCCGTCCACGCAACTTTCGGGCGGCGAGGCGCAGCGCGTCAAACTCGCGACGGAACTTTCGAAGCGCAGCACGGGCCGGACGTTTTATATCCTTGACGAGCCGACAACAGGGCTGCATTTCGCGGATGTGGAAAAACTCTGCGAGATTCTCGATCGCTTGGCGGATGCAGGGAATACGGTGGTGGTCATCGAGCACAACCTCGACGTCATCAAGCGGGCGGATCATATCATCGATCTCGGGCCGGACGGCGGGGACCGGGGCGGTTCTATTATTGCGGAAGGAACGCCGGAGCAGGTCGCGAAGGGGAAGAAATCGTATACGGGGCAGTATTTGAAGCATGTGCTGTGACAATGGCAGGTTTTGATATGGATTCTGCACCTACGGCGCAGAATGACAGACAGGTGTTGACGCAGAATGACAGCGTAGTATTTACAGGTTCGTTTAAGGATTGGCAATTATTGTAGGATGACTGTTGGCGTGCATAGAGGAGACCAAGATTATATGGAAAAGAAGCCGAATTTTTTCAAGCGGCACAAGAAGTTGACGATTGTCCTTATTATTGTCGCCGTCTGTGTTATTGCGCTTGTGATATACATTCAGAAACAAGTGGCGGCGTCTAATGCGATGCTGGAAGCGCCTCCGGAAACCATGGCGCTTGAGCGCATGAATTTGGAAAACAAAGTCACGGCCTCCGGAAATTTCGCAAGCATCGACCCGGTAACGCTCGGGAACAACGTCCAGGGCGCCGAAGCGGAGATGGTCTATGTCTCGGTGGGAGACCGGGTCGAAGCCGGTGATGTGCTCGCCGTGCTGAAGACTGCGGACCTGAAACGCAATATCGCGGACTTGCAGGAGACAATCGCGAAAGAGGCGGCGACGGATGTTTGGAATCGCTCCAAAGCCTCGCGGGATCTTGCGGAGTTGGAAGCAAATCCCAATGCGCCGGCCGAACAGCTGCAGGCAGCGCGGGATCGGCTTGCCGAAACCAACGCGCAGGATAGCACCAAACAAAGCCGTTCACAACTGAAATCCTTACAGGATGATCTCGAAAACGCGTCGATCACTTCGCCGATCTCCGGCATTGTGACGGCGGTCACCACCGAGGCGGGCAAAGCGGCGAACGGCGCGATGTTCACGGTGGAGAATACGGAAACCCTGCAGATCTCCGCGACGATCGCGGAATATGATGTCATAAAAGTCAAGCAGGGCATGGAGGCGTACGTTACGTCCAATGCCCTCGGCAGTCAGTCATTTGGCGGGGTTGTTGACTTTGTCGCGCCCGTTGCATCGGATAAGAACGGGAATTTCGAAGTGCGCGTATTGCTGACCTCGCCGGCCTTGCAGCTGCGGCCGGGTATGACGGCGACGATCTCGATCGTGACGGAATCCAAGCAAAATATCTTCGCGGTGCCGATTGACGCCGTGGTGACAAGGCCGGACGGAAAGGCCGTCGTCTATGCTTATGAACCAAAAGCAGGCGCGGCTTCCGCAGCGGACTCCGGTACAGGCACGGGCGCAAATGATACGCGGCGTGAAATCGAAGTGACCACCGGCATGGAGACGGATTATTATATCGAAATATCGGGCGACGGACTCACGGAAGGCCTGCAGCTTCTTGCGGATCCCCTCGGAAAGAATGTTGTGACCGGAAATTTGGCTGATCAAATGCCGGTCGGTATGGCGATCGGCGGGGGATCCGGGGGCGGCGCCGTTCGGGCGGAACGCGTAGAATCGGCCGGAGGCGGATCACAGAATGTGGCGATAGGTGGATGATTTGGCGGACATCATCACGCTCAAAGATATCTACAAGCGGTATTTCATCGGCAAGTCCAACGAGCTGGAGGTGATTCACGGCATTGGTTTGTCGGTGGCCGAGGGGGAGTTTGTTTCCATCGTCGGCGAGTCCGGCAGCGGCAAGTCGACACTGATGAACATCATCGGCGCGCTTGACCGGCCGACGGAGGGCACGTATTTCCTTGATGGTGTCAATGTTGCGGCCCTGTCGCAGGATGAATTGTCGTTGGCGCGCAAGATGAAGATTGGCTTTGTGTTTCAGACCTTCAACCTCATCGGGCGTATTTCCGCGCGTGCCAATGTCGAACTGCCCATGACCTATGCCCGCATGCCAAGGAAAGAGCGGCAGGAACGGGCGCAGCATCTGCTCGAAATCGTCGGTATGGGAGACCGGGCGAAGCACCAGCCGAATGAACTTTCCGGTGGCCAAAAACAGCGCACGGCGATCGCGCGCGCGATGGCCAACGATCCCGCGATCTTGTTGGCCGATGAGCCGACGGGTGCTCTTGATTCAGAGACCGGCCTGAAGGTGCTGGACATCTTTCGCGACCTGAACAAAAATCACGGCAAGACTGTCGTGCTCATCACGCACAGCAACGCGCTTGCGGAACACAGCGACCGCATCATCACGCTGAAGGACGGTGTGATCATCGGGGAAAGGCGCGGCAGTGCGGACAGAGGCGAGGACAGAGGCGAGGGCGACGCGCTATGAAGTTTTTAGACAATTTCCGGGAGGCGATCGGCAGCCTTCTGATGAACAAGATGCGCTCGATCCTTACGATGCTCGGCATCATCATTGGTATCGGCGCGGTCATTGCTATCATGACGCTCGGCGCTTCCATGACGGCCTATATCACGGAGACGATGAGCGGGTTTGGGATCAACAACATCACGGTTATGATGCGGGCAAAAACCGACGAAGGGCCCGTCTTGTATATGTCGACGGGCGGCATGAACGCTTACAAAGACAAGGATCTCATCACGGAGGAAATGATGGATGGGCTCAAAGAAGAATATCCTGATGAAATCAAAGCGTTCAGTGTCAGCGAAATCATTGGAAACGGACAGACTGAGAAAGGCGCTGATTACGCAAACCTCTCACTCAGCGGCGTGAACCCCGAATATATTACGGCAAACAATCTCACGCTGATTCGCGGGCGGTTTATCAACGATCAGGACGAAGCCGTAGGGCGGCGGCTTGCTGTCGTATCAGACAAACTCGTAAGCAATATTTTCGGTGATGAAAATCCGCTCGGACAGGAAATCATCATCCGGACGCAGAACCATATCGATAACTATACAATCGTCGGCGTCTACGAATATAGTTCCGGCAATAATATTATGCTTGGTGCTGTCATGGCTTCGTCTTCGAGCGACTATGACGTCTCTACCGATGTGTATATACCGCTCTCCGTCGCGAAAAAGGTCATGAATACAAAAGGGTATAGCTCTTTCACCGTTGTCACGGAGAACGGCATCAACAGCACAGAATTCAGCAAAACGATTGAATCGTATTTCAGCAAATATTACGCACGGAATGAGGACTTCGGCATCGGGACTTTTTCGATGGAGAGCACCGTGTCGGAAATCACGAGCATGATGAGTACGATTTCTCTTGCCATCGCGGCGATCGCGGCGATTTCGCTGCTCGTCGGCGGCATAGGCGTCATGAACATCATGATCGTCTCGATCACCGAGCGTACGCGGGAGATCGGTACGCGCAAGGCGCTCGGCGCGACGAACGGTGAGATTCGTATGCAGTTCATCGTGGAATCCGTCGTCATCTGCTTGGTCGGAGGTTTCATCGGTATCGCTCTCGGCATGGCGCTCGGCGCCATAGGCGCGGCGCTTCTTGGATTTACCGCGAAGGCAACCGTGACGAGCATACTTCTTTCGGTCGGCGTTTCCTCGGCGATTGGCGTGTTCTTCGGATTTTACCCGGCGAACAAGGCCGCGAAAATGGATCCCATCGACGCCTTGCGGTACGAATAGACAGCACAGCCGTCATTCTGCGGTGCAGAATGACAGGGGCGATTACGTGCTCATTTCCGTGATGTTCTTCCAGTAGCGCGCGGGCATGAAGCGCCGTTGGCAGGCGGGATTGAGTCGCTCTTTCGTTGCCATCACTTCGAAATACTCTTTCCAGAGACGCCGGTAGGTAGCCTCGTCTTCTGACATTTGGATCTCTTGCCCTTCCTCCTCGCCGAAGGCCGCGATTTGCCATTCCTTATTGTACGCGAACAGGGCTTTGTCTCTTCGTTTGTCGTGCAGGATGAAAGGGTCGTAGCGGAAACGGTCTGTAAAATGCGGCGCGAGAAATTCAAGCACATCGTTGTCGGGTTCAAAGCCGGCGTAGAGCAGTTTGTCCTGCGTCTCGGAAAAGCGGATTAGGCCGCAAAGCCGGTGCACTTCGCAACCGAGGCGCTGCTCGGCCTTCTGCACATCGTTCACGACCGGATGCCCGTGCAGCAGCCGGATGCGCCCGCCTTGTTTGAACCCCAGCCGCAGATAGCGCAGCATCTTCATCTCCTTCTCCGGTTCGTTCGTGCAGAAGACGCGGTAGACGCGCTCCGCGTCCCATTTCGAGATTTTGTTCACGATTGCCCTGTGAACGATTCGCGCCGCGTCCTCGTCTGTCTCAACGGTCATGGCATAGCGCGTCAAATCCATTTGATAGGCACTGCTGTTCGGAAAGATTCCCTCCGCATTTTCCGTATAATAATGATGTTTGACGCAGGTCAGAAACCCGTCAAAGGTTTCATCGTACAAATAGTTCATGTTCGCCTCCGAGCGTAAGGCCGGGCGTCATCGTTTCAAACAGCGAGATTTGCGGTTTCACACCGCCGCCGAGCGCGGTGCGGATGGCAAGAGGCTCAAACGGCACATCGCCGAAATAGCGCCCGCCCACGGTCAGGAAATACCGCGCGCGTTTCAGCACGACGCCCATCTTTTTCAAGTCGTCGTATCCGACAGACGCAATACGCCGCTGCCTCAGAATGCGAAACACCGAAGTATTGCCTATGCCCGGGATGCGCAAGAGTTCTTCTTCCGACGCGCGGTTTACCTCAATCGGAAAATAGTCCAGATGCCGCAGCGCCCAGACGACTTTGGGATCCAGATCCACGTCGAGGTTCGGCTCACTGTCCGTGAAAATCTCATCAGCCGTGTATCCGTAGAAGCGCAGCAGCCAGTCCGCTTGATACAGCCGATGTTCACGGCGCAGGGGTGGCGGGGTGAGCAGCGGCGGCAGTTCCGGCTGATCTGCGACAGGGATATAGGCCGAGAAGTAAACGCGCTTGAGAGAAAATTTGCGGTAAAGCGCCTCAGACATCGTGATGATCTGGCGGTCGGACTCCGGCGAAGCGCCGATGATCATTTGTGTCGTCTGTCCGGCCGGCGCGAAGCGTTCTTTGTATTTGTACCGGCTGACCGGAGCAAGGGCACCCGCGCCGCCGGGCACAAGGGTACCTGCGCCATCCGGAACGATGCCATCCTCGTCCGCGTTCATGCCCCTGCCATGATTCGAATCTGTGTCGCTCATGCCGCCTATGCCTGCGCTCGCGACCGCCCCGGCGGCACCGCTGCTTTTCCCGAGCAAGCGTTCCCGGAAGCCGGGACTACGCAGCGTTTTTTGTTCGATCTGCGCCTGCGTGATCTGCCGCATGGGCCCAAAAATAGCCGTTGCCTTCTTTTGCGGCGCGAGCAGCGAAAGGCTTTCCGAAGAGGGTAGTTCGATGTTGACGCTGAGACGGTCGCAGACAAATCCGAGTTGTGTGAGGATTTCGGGCGACACGCCCGGGATGACCTTTGCATGAATATACCCTGCGAAGCCATACTCTTCGCGCAGGATGGCGAGACATTCGGCCATGCGCTCGACCGTATTGTCCGGACTCCTGAGAACCGCCGAACTCAGGAACAAGCCTTCGATATAATTGCGCCGGTAAAACTCCATCGTGATGTCGGCGAGTTCTCGCGGCTCAAAAGTACAGCGCTTCGTATCGGCCGAGCGCCGGTTCACGCAGTATTTGCAATCGTAAGCGCAATCGTTGGAGAGCAACACCTTCAGCAGACTCATGCAACGCCCGTCCGCCGTCCATGAGTGGCAGATGCCCGCGCATGCCGCATTGCCAAGGCGCCCGATGTTCGTACGGTCCGCTCCGCTGCTCGAGCACGAAACGTCATACTTCGCGCTTTCTCCGAGTACCGTCAACTTCTCAAAAACCCTGCCATCCATAACATCGCGCCCTCGCTGTACACCGGAACATTTGTTCCATAATAACACAGAAAGAACGCGCGTTCAAGCATGTTCAATAATAATATATTGACAATATTTTCAATTAATTGTATATTAATCCAAGGACGGATGCTCAGGCGGTTTACTCCACCGTTGGCACTGAACGCAGCGTAAGGATGGTCGAAAGGCATTTATCATGAGGTTGCGGGAAGGAGGTGGACGCTTTGACGATTCTCTTCGGGGATTTGTTGACGTTAGGGTTACGAATTGTCGCGATAATCGCGTTGATGTCGAAAGACAACATGCGAAAATGAAAAACCGCCTTACATTTGTAGTGTAAGACGGCACTAACCTTTTGGAGTAGGCCGCCAACCACGAGCGTCCGCTCCTTATGTTTTACTTATAACACGTCCTTGTCGGCAAATCAAGCATCCATTCACAAAAACCAAGCGGGATTACGCTTCACCCGACTGTCAGCCGGTCTTTCGGCAGGAAGAGCGTGCGCGCTTTCGACGCCAAGATCGAAAGTACGACCGCCAGCATGATCGCGTTGGCTAGGGCGCTTCCGCCGTTACCGATGAAGGAAAACAGAAAGATGTTCATGCCTTCAGGCGCGGTGTCGCCCCAGAAGACTACGCCGGCGATGAAGTGGAAGATCCACCGGGTGACCGCCGAAGTGACGCCGGCCAGGATGACCGTCCGGAGCGCGGCGCCGGAAATGGCTGTCCGCACGGGGTTTGCCGCCTTATCTTCGAGAAGATGGCGCCGAAGCTTGCCGGCCCAGATACCGCCAAAACCGCCAAAAGCGAAAGCGACCGGGTATTCGATGATGACCTGTATGGGTGATAGAAACCACGCCTTTCCGAGCAGGATGAGCAGTAGACCCCAGAGGAAGCCGGCGGCCATGCCCGGCCCTACTCCGCGCCGGAGCGCGTAGACGCCGAGCGGGATGAGTCCCAGCGACAGATCAAAATAGGCGTTGCCTGTCTGGATGGGAAGAAAAGACAGAACCACCGCGATTGCCGCGATGATGACGCCTTCGATCATAGTAATAAGTTTTGTGTTTCTCATAGTTCTTTCCTCCGTCGGTATTATCCGCATCAGGTTCCAGGGTTCGGTCCCGGGGAGATCCCGTTTCCATCTCAGCCGTCGGCCGCGTTTCCGCTGCCGAGTAGGCACCCCTTTCAATTGTTAACATTACGAATCTTACACGAACAAGCCCGCCGTGTCAAATTTAATCGGAAATACCGGATTTTGCTTCTGAACCAATAATATATTTTTAATGAGGACGCGACGTCCATATAATTTGCTTATTCCGGATTCGGTATTAGTTGACACACAATCAGAATAGGACGATATTTATAATATGATATATAATTTTTCATAGCCGTGTTATTTCTAGGAGAGGGGCGATTCATGAATCCGGAAAAAGAAAAAATACTCGCGGTTCTGCAGCAAGTGGAAGCCGGCGATCTGTCTTCTGATGAGGCGCTGCAAAAATTGCATATTGCGCCGTTTTCAGATTTGGACTTTGCCAAAGTCGATCACCACCGAACGCTCAGGCAGGGAGCCGGTGAGGTGATTTACGGCGCGGGCAAAACCCCGGAACAAATCGCGGGGATTCTTGCGAATATGCGGGAGAACGGGGCAAGCAATGTGCTCGTGACGCGCATTTCACAGGAGAAGGCGGACTATATTGCGGAACAGGGATTCTCGCTCGATTACCACCCGATACCAAACGTGGGCATTGCTTTGCCGGGTACGGAAGGCAAACGGGTAGGTAATGTGATTGTGGCAAGCGCGGGCACAAGCGATATGGCTGTGTGCGAAGAAGCTGCGCTGACTGCCGAGGTATTGGGAAACCATGTGACCAGATTGTACGATGTCGGCGTAGCGGGACTGCACAGATTGCTCGCACGGATGGATGTCGTAAGCAGCGCGCGCGTCATCATCGCCGTGGCCGGGATGGAAGGCGCTTTGGCCAGCGTAATCGGAGGACTTGTAAGCTGCCCCGTGATCGCTGTGCCTACCAGTGTGGGATACGGCGCGAATTTTGGCGGCCTGTCTGCGCTGCTGAGCATGCTGAATTCCTGTGCCGGCGGCGTTTCCGTTGTCAACATCGATAACGGATTTGGCGCGGGGGTCATCGCCAGCCGCATCAACCAAATGGAGGGCATTCAATGAATACACAACAGGGAGAAAAAGATGAAGACGCTGTTTCTTGAATGTGGCATGGGCGCTGCGGGCGACATGCTCACGGCGGCTTTGCTGGAACTCATGGAGGAGAAAGAATCTTTCTTGCAGCAAATGAACGGTTTGGGGCTGGCCGGCGTGCGTGTCAGCGCCGCTCCGTCTGTGAAATGCGGAGTGACGGGCACGCAGATTTCCGTCTTTATCTGTGACGAAGAAGAAACGAGCGTTGATGTAGACGTAAAGGCTGCGCATACGCATAGCCATGTACACGAAGGCCGTGCCGCTTATGAACACGACCATGATTTTGACCACGAACGCGAAGGCCGTGCCGCTTATGAACACGATCATGATTTTGATCATGTACACGAAGGCCGTGCCGCTTTTGAACACGATCATGATTTTGATCACGATCACGAACACGATCATGATTTTGATCACGACCATGACCATGACCATGAACACGAACATGACCATGAACATGAACACGACCATGTGGGGATGTCCGAGACGGAAGATATTTTGCGAAAATTACCCGTATCACAAAGCGTGAAAGAAAACGCGCTGGCGGTTTACAAGCTGATTGCCGAGGCGGAGGCGCACGTGCATGGCCGGCCCGTGACGGAAGTCCATTTTCATGAAGTCGGAAATTTGGATGCGATCGCCGACATTGTAGGAGTATGTTTGCTGATGGAGCGGCTTGCCCCGGAGCGGGTGGTTGTATCGCCGATTCATGTGGGGAGCGGTTTCGTGCGCTGCGTCCATGGCGTCCTGCCGGTCCCTGCTCCGGCCACAGCCTATCTATTACGGGATATTCCTATTTATAGCGGGAAAATCAAGGGAGAATTGTGTACACCGACAGGCGCCGCGTTGCTCAGGCATTTTGCGGACGAGTTTGCGCCAATGCCCGAAATGAGGGTGCAAGAAATCGGATACGGCATGGGGCACAAAGACTTTCAAATCGCCAATTGTGTAAGGGCTTTTCTCGGAGAAAGCAACGACGAAAAATCAAAGCAAAACGGAGAAGCCTGTGAGTTGCGCTGCAATATAGACGATATGACAGGCGAGCAAATCGGCTTTGCTTGTCAAACGCTGCTGCAGGCGGGCGCGCTTGACGTATTCACGACAGCCATCCAGATGAAAAAAGACCGTCCGGGCACGCTGATCTCCTGCATTTGCGCCGCCGCAAAAGCGGACGAGTTTGCGGCTTTGCTGCTGCGGTATACCACGACGTTGGGCGTCAGGAAAAACCTGTACAGCAGATACGTGCTGAAGCGCAATATTACGGAACATGACACCCCGTTCGGCAAGGTAAGGGTGAAAATCGGCGATGGATACGGCGTACACAAATCCAAGCTGGAATATGAGGATGTGGCGGCTTTGGCCGCAAAAAATGGGATATCTATGAACGAAATGGAGTCTCGGATATGGGCGTACCTGAATCACCGGGAGGACAATATAATATGACAATACAGAAAAAGCAAAATCGGCTGAAAGCGTATCTGCAGGAGCTTGGCAGCGTCGCGGTGGCTTTTTCCAGCGGCGTGGATTCCACTTACCTCTTAAAAATCGCTCACGACACGCTGGGGGACAAGGCAATCGCGGTGACGGCGCGTTCCTGCTCGTTCCCAAAGCGGGAGCTTGAGGAAGCAATCGCTTTCTGCGAAAAAGAAAAAATCACCCATGTGATATGCGATTCCGAGGAATTAGACATTGAAGGCTTTTCTCATAATCCGGTCAACCGCTGTTACCTTTGTAAAAACGAATTGTTCACGAAGATTTGGGAAGTCGCGCATCAGTATGGGATAGACAATGTTGCGGAAGGCTCCAATATGGATGACAACGGCGACTATCGTCCCGGCCTCACCGCCGTAGCGGAGCAAGGCGTGAAAAGCCCGCTACGCTACGCGGAGCTTTCAAAAGAAGAGATCCGGCAGTTGTCAAAAGAGTTGGGCCTGCCGACCTGGGAAAAGCAGTCCTTCGCCTGTCTTTCTTCCCGCTTTCCCTATGGAGAAGAAATCAGCGCGGAACGCTTGGACAGAATCGATCGAGCGGAACAGCTTTTGCTGGACATGGGATTTCATCAGGTTCGGGTGCGCTTCCATAACAATTTGGCGCGCATTGAAGTGGACGAGGAGGGGTTTGCCTTATTGCTGGATTCGGGGAACCGCGAGAAAATCCACACCGCGCTAAAGGAACTGGGCTTTCTTTATGTAACACTGGATTTGTTGGGGTATCGTACCGGCAGCATGAATGAAACGCTGGCGTTCTGAGGCAGCGTGGGACTGAGGCTGCGTGGGAAAAATGTACTTGACACCCTTGCTTCTGGGGCATAGAATAGGCGGCAAATCAAAAAATTGGAAAGGTGATTGAAATTAAGAAAATAACACGGGAGATCATTCAATATTCCATCATCGGCGCCGCCGTCTGCGAGGTGGTTTCACTGGCGGTCATCGGCCCCGGTGTAGTATTCCCTTATGGTCTTGTCCTCGGACTCGCGACCGGCATCATTGCGATGCGGCTGCTGGCGTCCTCCCTCGAGACTGTGACCAAGACGCGCCGGGCAGGCGCCGTCACTTCGGGCTATGTGGTACGCATCCTTCTCTACGCGCTCGCCCTTTATCTGTGCGCGCGTACAGGCGGAGTGGCTTTTGCGGGGTGTGCCATCGGCCTGCTGCTCCCCAAGGCAGCCCTGACCGTCTCGCAGTTGGTGACGCCGAAGATTCGCAGAGCGCTCGGAAAAGAAGAACCGGAGACAGAACATTTTGTCCTTGTGGCGGATCCGCGGGGACGGCTGTTTGTGAAGACCCAGGGCATGATGAAAGACCGGGGCGGACGGACCTACCTGACATACCGGCGTTTCAAACACTACAAGCTGGTGCAAGAAGAATTACCCAATTTTATGTATTTAACCGGTGAGGAAAAGAACAATAATTAGAAGAAAGAACAGATTTGCGGAATATTCCGGGTCAATATGGATGATTTTGTAGGATTGAAAACGGAAGGGCGAAATCGTTATTGTATGATAAGTATTTATGGGGAAAAACAAGATCAAAAATGTGCATGATGTTATGCAAAAAGAATCTAAATAAATCAAAAAATTACGGATAAAAAATAAGATAATGATTGCAGGGAAACAGCAGAAGCGGAAACGGTAAGAAAGACAAACACGGTGGATATACAAGTCGGTTCCAGAATAATCATAATGTTTGACAACGGTGTCTACATCACGGAGACAACATGCTGGGCCGTGATCGTAGCCGTATGTATGATTGTCGTGGGTCTGATCGGCGTTCGCAAGCTGGAGCGCAATCCGCGCGGTATGCAGGCGATCGCGGAGTTCATCGTCGAAATCGTCTACAAATTTGTCAAAGACAATATGGGCAAAGGCTGCGTACGGTTCGCCCCGTACATCGGTACGCTGTTTCTGTATCTTCTGGCGTGCAACGCCGTCGGGCTGATCGGGGCGCGCGCGCCGACGGCGGATATGAATTTCGCTTTCGCGATGGGCGTTCTCGTATTTTTTGTCATCCAGTGCGGTTCGATCAAGGCCAGAGGTTTGGGCGGCTATCTGAAACATTTTGCCGACCCTTTTCCCTTTATGATTCCCATCAAGGTCATTGAAGAGATCACCTTCCCCATCAGTCTGAGTTTCCGGCTTTTCGGGAACATCCTGGCGGGGGTCATCATCGTGGAGCTGTATATGCATCTCATGGGGAGCATTTCCGAAAAATTGGGGATGATCTTCCCGTTTATGCAGATCGGTACGCCGCTGCCGGTCAATGCGTTTTTTGACATTTTCGAGCCGTTTTTGCAGGCATTTGTATTTTCAATGCTGACCATGGGTTTTGTTGCCAAAGCAGTCGCCGTCCACGGTAGTGAGGACGAGGGCTGAAAATTATAGCTGTATTGTAAGGAGGAAAGAACAATGCCATTAGTTACACCGGAAGCCTTTGTACTCGGCCTATCAGCCATCGGCGCGGCGATCGCCATGCTCGTTGGGATCGGCGTCGGTCTTGGACAGGCAGGCGCGACAGGGAAGGCGCTCGAGAGTATCGCGCGTCAGCCCGAGGCCAGCGGAAAGATCACGACGACTTTGTTCATCGGGCTTGCGATGTCCGAAACGAGCGTCATCTTCGCACTGATCATTGCGATCATCTTAGTGTTCGTCAATCCGCTCGTCGGAATGTTACCTCACTAAGCGTTTGGTCAGGAGGCTGAAATGACACCCATTGTAGGGGCAGAGTTGGTAGCGCCGCTCATAGGGTTTGATGCGACGTTTATCTTCGTCCTGATCACCTTCCTTATCCTGTACCTGATTTTCAAGAAGTTTTTTTTCGAAAAGGTACACAATTTCATGGCGGCACGTGAGCAAAAAGTCATCGATTCGTATGACAATGCTGCGGAGGTCACCCGGCAGGCTGATGAACTTTTGGCGCAATATACGGAAAAGCTTGAGAAAGCGGAGTTTGAACGCCGGGAGATTTTGAAGGAAGCCAAGGCCCGGGCGGAACAAAGGGCACAGGGAATCCTTGCCGAGGCGAACGAACGCGCCGCCGAGATCGCCAAAGCCGCCGCTGCCGAAATCGAGCGCGACCGCCAGATCGCCGTCGAGACGATGCGCGATCAGGTCGCGATGCTCGCCGTACTCGCGGCCGAGAAGATCATCGAGAAGCAGCTTGACGAAAAAGACCAGATGGCTCTTGTGGATGAGATTTTGGGAGGAAGCGGGCAGGACGCATGGACTCACTGACGATCGACAATCCCTATGGACAGGGCATGTTTGACGCGGCACGGGATTTAGGAGACCGTGACGAAGTTTTCGCGGAACTCAAGAGTGTATGTGCGGTTTTCAAAGAAAACCCAAAGCTGCGGAAATTCTTTATGCTGCCGACGGTGTCCGTTGCCAACAAGAGAGCGGTATGCCGCAGTGTCTTTGGCGGGCAAGTCTCGCAGCTTGTCGTTCATTTCCTGCTTGTCCTCATCGACAAACGGAGAATCGGTATGCTGGATGGTATCGTCCGTCACTATGAAAAACTGCTGGACGATCAGGCCGGCTTCGCGAAGGGTATCCTGTATTCGGTCGTGCCGATCGAAGGCGATACGCTCAAAGAATTTGAAGAAAAGACGGGTCAGGCGCTGGACAAGAAAGTTCGGCTCAAGAACCGCATAGACAAGGCGCTCATCGGCGGTGTGCGTATCTACGCAGACGGAAAATTGATCGATGCGAGCGTGAAGACGCGGCTCGAAAATATGAAGCAGGCCATGCTTGGTCTGTGATGAAGAGATAAAGGGACGGAAAAAATGAACCTGAAACCGGAAGAAATCAGCGCGGTCATACGGGAGCAAATCAAGAATTACGAGAACGAAGTCGAAATGAGCGATTTCGGGACCGTCATTCAGGTCGGCGATGGTATCGCGCGTGTGTTTGGACTCGACAATTGCATGTCGGGCGAATTGCTCGAGTTCCCGGGCGAGACCTACGGCATGGCACTGAACCTCGAAGAGGAAAATGTCGGTGTGGTCATCATGGGGTCGGACATGCATATCCGCGAAGGAGACCTCGTCAAACCGACGGGCCGCGTTGTGGAAGTCCCTGTGGGCGACGCGATGATCGGACGTGTGGTGAACGGCATCGGACATCCCATCGACGGCAAAGGCCCCGTCAATACGAAAGAGGTTCGTCCGGTTGAAAACGCGGCGCCGGGCGTACTTGCGAGAAAGTCGGTCTTTCAGCCGCTTCAGACCGGTATCAAAGCGATCGACTCCATGATTCCGATCGGCAAGGGACAACGCGAACTCATCATCGGCGACCGGCAGACAGGCAAGACCGCGATCGCCGTCGATACCATTCTGAACCAAAAAGGCCAGGATGTGATTTGTATCTACGTCGCGATCGGCCAGAAAAATTCGACGGTTGCCCAAATGGTGCAGCACCTTGAGGACTTGGGTGCGATGGACTATACCATCGTGGTGTCCGCGACGGCAAGCGATGTGGCGCCGCTCCAGTATCTGGCGCCCTATGCCGGGTGTGCGATCGGCGAGTACTTCATGTACAAGGGGCGTGACGTCCTCATTATTTACGACGATCTTTCTAAGCACGCGGTCGCTTACCGCGCGATGTCCCTGTTGCTTCGCCGTCCTCCGGGTCGCGAGGCGTATCCGGGCGATATCTTCTATTTACATTCCCGGCTGCTCGAGCGTGCGGCCAAGCTTTCGGATGAGCATGGCGGGGGTTCGCTCACGGCGCTTCCGATCATCGAGACGCAGGCCGGAGACGTATCCGCCTATATCCCGACCAACGTCATCTCTATCACGGACGGGCAAATCTTCCTCGAATCGAGTCTCTTCTTTTCGGGGCAGAGGCCCGCGGTCAACGCCGGTATCTCCGTATCGCGCGTCGGCGGCAATGCGCAGATCAAAGCGATGAAGAAAGTAGCGAGCAGCGTCAAGCTCGAACTCGCACAGTATCGCGAATTGGCGAGTTTTTCGCAGTTTGGTTCCGATATCGACAAGGAGACGAAAAAACGTCTCGACCACGGTCTCGTGCTGATGGAGATCATCAAGCAGCCGCAGTACCACCCGGTCAAAGTCGAGCACCAGGTGATGATTTTCTATGCGGCGGTAGGCGGTTTCCTGGATAAGTTTGAATGTGTCGATATCGGCGATTTTGAAAGAGGCCTGTACGAACATATGGATGCGATGCATCCTGCCGTTGGAAAAGCGATTTCCGGTACGGGTACGCTTTCGGAAGAAATCGCGAACGAACTGGAGGCCGGAATCCGGGAATACAAGGATGAGTTCCTGAAGACAAGGGTGGTTTAATTGGCCGGACAGTCTATGCAGGGAATCAAACGGCGTATCCGGAGCGTCACGAGCATCGAGCATATCACGAATGCGATGAAGCTTGTGTCCTCGGCGAAACTGCGGCGTGCGAGAAACATCTTTGAACGGGTGCGAGACAATCTGCGTTTCGTTACGAACAGCATTGATGACATCCTTGGGTCGGTTTCCGATGTGCCGGATTCGTATCTCGCGGGAGGCCGTGAGATCAAGCGGACTTGCTATGTCGTGGTGACCAGCAACCGTGGTCTTGCCGGCAGCTTCAACGCGAATGTCATCAAGGAAGCCGAGCGGCGGATCAAAAAGGATGCGGAGAAGCCGTTGCTTGTTTGTATCGGCGGCAAAGGGAGGGATTATTTCCGCAAGCGTGAGTATGAGATCCTCAGCGAGTACCTGACGGCGCCGGAAGAGGTGACCTTTGAGGAAATGAGTCTGATCACCAAAGAGATCGTCGCGCGTTACGACGCGGGAGAAATCGACGAGTTGATGTTTGTGTATACGGCATTCATTTCAACAATGGAACAGCGTGCGGTCATGGAGCGTGTGCTGCCGTTTGAGCGACACGATACAGCCGGTGATGCGGACGGGGAACCGAACGGAGCCGATACGGCGCAGGCGCCGCCAAATATACAGGAGCAGCCGAATACACAGGAGCAGACAAAGCAACAGGAGCATGCGGTCGATTATGAACCGAGCGCAAGGGCGGTGTTTGATTATTTGGTACCGAAATTCGCGGAGATCATGTTGTACCGCACTGTCGTGGAATCGGCGATTTGTGAACATGCCGCCAGACGCATGGCGATGCAAAATGCGACAGACAATGCGCGCGAAATGATGTCCGGCCTGAATCTCTATTACAACAGGGCCAGACAAGCCGCGATCACCAGCGAGATCACAGAGATCGTCAGCGGAGCGGAACAGGTGAGATAAGAATTACGATTTCTTTATAATGGAAGGAAGTGTGGAGATAAAATGAGCAACAAGGGACATATCAGCCAAATCATCGGGCCGGTCGTGGACATCAAATTTGAGCAAGACCATATGCCGTCGCTTCTTTCGGCGATCACGATCGAGAGCGGAGACCGAACCATCGTCGTGGAAGCGGCGCAGCACACAGGCGACGACGTCGTACGCTGCATTGCCCTGTCATCGACGGATGGATTGCGCCGGGGGCTGGAGGCTGTCGACACCGGCGGGCCGATCACGGTTCCCGTCGGACCGGAAGTCCTGGGGCGTCTGTTCAATGTTGTCGGGGATCATATCGACGACAAAGAGCCGGTCGTCACGGCGAAACGTATGCCGATTCACCGCGAGCCTCCCACATTTGAAGAACAGGATACGAGTTCGCATATCTTTGAAACAGGCATCAAGGTCATCGACCTCATCGCGCCGTATACGCGCGGCGGCAAGGTCGGCCTTTTCGGAGGCGCGGGCGTCGGCAAGACCGTTCTGATTCAGGAATTGATTCGCAACATCGCGAAAGAGCACGGTGGCATCTCGGTATTCTCGGGCGTCGGCGAGCGGACGCGTGAGGGCAACGATCTGTATTATGAAATGATCGAATCCGGCGTGATCGAAAAGACCGCGATGGTCTTTGGTCAGATGAACGAGCCGCCGGGCGCGCGTATGCGCGTGGCACTTTCCGGCCTGACGATGGCGGAATATTTCCGCGATGAAGAAGGTCAGGACGTTTTGTTATTTATCGACAATATCTTCCGCTTTACACAGGCGGGTTCCGAAGTTTCCGCTTTGCTGGGGCGCGTACCGTCCTCCGTCGGTTATCAGCCGACGCTGGCGACGGAGATGGGCGCGCTCCAGGAGCGTATCACGTCTACGAAAAAAGGCTCGATCACTTCGGTTCAGGCGATCTATGTGCCGGCGGATGACCTGACCGACCCCGCGCCGGCGACGACCTTTGCGCATTTGGATGCGACGACCGTCCTGTCGCGCGCGATCACCGAACTCGGTATCTATCCGGCCGTGGATCCGCTCGAATCCTCGAGCCGTATCATGGATCCGCTCATCATCGGCGAAGAACATTACAAAACGGCCCGCGATGTGCAGGAAGTGCTGCAGCATTACAAGGATTTGCAGGACATCATCGCCATCCTCGGCATGGACGAACTTTCGGATGAAGACAAAGTGGTCGTGAGCCGGGCGCGCAAGATACAGCGTTTCCTCTCGCAGCCTTTCGCCGTGGCCGAAGCTTTCACGGGGATGACCGGCAAATATATTCCAATCAAAGAGACGATTCGCGGGTTCCGCGAGATCCTGGACGGCAAACACGACGACGTCCCCGAGCAACTCTTCCTCTTTGCCGGCGGCATTGATGATGTGGTCGAAAGGGCGGCCGGGCAGAATGGCTAAATTCTTTTCGCTGAAGATCGTCACGCCGGAAAAACTCTTCTTCGAGGGAGAGGTCGAGATGGTCATTGTGAGGACAACATCCGGAGAAGAGGGCTTCATGGCCGATCACGTCTGGGCTTGTAAGCTCCTGGTACCGGGTTCGGTTCGTTTCAAAGAAGCCGGCGCGAAAGATTTTCGGTCCGCGGCGGTGACGGGCGGGTTTGTGGATATCCGCGGAAATGCCATGGTGTACGCGGACGCAGCGGAATGGAGGACGGAGTCTGATGGAAATTCACCGCATCGTTGAGGGCGCGCTTGAGGCCAATTGCTACATAATATATAGAAAAGACGGCAAGGGAGGCGGCAAGGATGGCGGAGCGGCTTATGTCATTGACCCGGGCTACGATACGAAACGTACGCTTGCGTTCGTCCGGGAACACGGCCTTTCTGTAAAGGCCATCCTGCTCACACATACACACCACGATCATTCCGGTAAAGCGGAAGCGCTTGCGGAAGCTTTCGGTTGTGAGATTTGCGGCGGGCGCGAAGAACTCGACTATTATAAAGGGCGCGTGGATGTGTTGTTCGACGGCGGCGAAATCTTGGACCTCGACGGAGAGGAGATCAAAGTGCTGCCCACGCCGGGGCACAGTGCCGGAGGCGTGTGTTATGATTCCGCAAAAAGCCGCGTGGCGTTTACGGGCGATACGATTTTCAATGTTGATCTCGGCTATACGCATTTCCCGGGCGGCAGTGCGGAGCGGATGCGCACGAGCCTGCGCGAGGTCGTCAACAAATGGGACAACGGCGTGACGATCTATCCGGGGCACGGCGACGCCGCGACCATGAAAACCGTGCGCGAGATCAACACCGAGTTTTTGGAAGCGCTGCAAGACTGAACCGTCATTCTGCACCTGCGGCGCAGAATGACGATACGATTCTATGAAACCGGCACGACTGCGAAGACGCGCGCGGGGAAACCCACGCCGTCTTTTAGTTTTGGGAACGTCGTGAAGACGATTCCGCCTACGGCGGGGACTTGATCTAGATTGGCGAGCAGCTCGATCTGGATGCGGTCCTGATCTAGGATATATTTCTCGCCGGGATACGGGTAGATGTTCGGATCGCTTGTGATGAAGCCGGGATCCGTGTCCGAGGTTTCATGGCCGATCGCGCCGATGTTTCGCTGCGTTACCAGGAACTCGATTGCAGCCACCTCCCATCCCGGGTAGTGCGGGATTCCGCCGGCGTCATTGTTGTCGAAATTTTCCGCGGGCCGCTTGTACCAGTCCGAGCGAAAGGCGACGAAAGAGCCGGCCGGGACTTCGCCGTAGGTCTTTTCCCAGTCCAGGATATCCTGTACCGTCAACGCATAGTCCGGGTTTTCGCGGACGGCGTCGGATTTGTCGATGACAACGAGCGGATACACAAGTTCGTCCACACGAATCTGCTCCTGCGTCCGGCCGCCGGGCGCGAAATGCGCCGGGATATCGACGTGCGTTCCATACTGTCCGGCCACGGTATACTCGTACACGCGCATTGGCGCTTCGTCCCACGCTTCACCCGGCTCCGGCGCTGCGTAGTCAAATAGCTTGCGAGCGGCGAGTGGCTGAAAGCCATACCAGTGTGGCGTCTCCGGACTGAATTCATGCGACAAATCAATCCATTTGTAGCGGCTCGATTTTAGATCGGCAAGCGTTTCCCATAATTGTGTGCCCATGAGAGATCTCCTTTTCCTGATGATTTCCGTTTCTGCAAATGCCTACTCCGCTGCGGGAAGCACGGACAGAAGGTTGACCTTTGTGCCGTCTTTGAATTCGCAGATGTAGACGGTCTTATTCGGCACGTGGCCGTTCGCATAAGAGATCGTGCCTGTGATACCCTCAAAATCGGTAACCTTGCCGAGTGCATTTTTGATGCCTTCCGCCGAATAGTCGCCGTTTCCGTTTTTCTCGATCGCATATTTGATGAGATACGCTGCGTCATAGCCGAGCGCCGCAAAAGCATTTAGAGGCTCTTCGCCGTATTTTGCTGTGTAGGCTGCCAGGAAGTTCGCCACTTTTGCGTTCGATTCCGTATAATCGACATGCGTCGTGAAATATGTGTTGTTGGCCGCTTCGCCTGCGATTTCCGCGATTGCGACAGAGTCAAGACCGTCGCCCGAGAAGACAGGCTGGTCAAGGCCCGCGTCGCGGAACTGTTTGAGGATGGTTGGACCCTGATCGGTAAAGCTTGCGAAGAACAGCGCTTCGGGCGGTGTGTCAAGTGCCTTGATCTTTTGAATCGAGGGCGAGAAGTCCGTATAGCCATTGTCATCGTAAGTGTTCTCGCCGAGGACCGTACCGCCGATCGCCGTAAAGCGTTCCTGGAAGAACTTGCTGAGCGACAGCGTGTATTCGTCCGTGGAGTCCGTGACAACATAGACTGACGTCAAGCCGAGATCGCTATAGGCGTATTCCGCTGCGGCGTAAGCTTGGACGTTGTCGCCGAATGGCACAAGGAAGGCGGTGTCGCCAACGCGGTCCTGCGTATAAGGAAGGGTGGAACTCGTAGCGAGCGTGGGCACGCCCTTGCCCTGGGCAACGGTGCCGGAAGCGATCGCGCTGTTGGGATCGCCGAGTCCGACAACGACCTTTGCTCCATCGACGTCGATGAGTTTGGCGATGAGGCTGCTGTTCAAATCGAGCTCGGACTCACCGTTGTAATAGACGTATTCGATTTGTTTGCCGTCGATACCGCCGGCTGCGTTGATCTCCTCGAGGGCAAGTTCAAAGCCTTCGCTGCCGGGGATCTCGTAGTCCGCCATAAAGCCGGTCGTCTGCCATAGGCCGCCGACAATGATCGTGTCGCCGCCCGCATCTTCCGTGCCGGCCGTATCAGCCGGTGCGGCCGCAGCCGCGGAGGAGCCTTTGTCCGCTGTGCTCCCGGCGCTGCCCGAAGACGAAGAACACCCCGCCAGTGCCATCGCCATCAGCAATACCGCTAAGAATACTGCGCCAACGGATTTTGCGTTACTGCTCATTTTTCTCTTGTTCATTTTTTTTCTCCTGTTCTTTTTCTTCTATGGTATGCGGGTGATAATGGATACTATTTTTGAATCCTCCGCAGAGGATATTCCAAAAATCAATATAGGTTTGTTTGCGCAGTATGCCTGTCCAGGTATCTTTGCCAAACATGGCGTTCACGATATATTCGCTGCCGCGCGTCACGCCGCCGCGCCATTTGATGATGACGAGGATGAACACGATACTCATCACGATGGCCGACAAGCCGTTCAGCGCAGGGACGTCAAAGCCGAAAATCTTGAATCCATTCTCGAAGTTTGCAAGGATCTGCGGTACGAAGGTGACGATCGCCGCGCCGGGGAAGGCGCCGCTCAGCGTGCTCATGCCGCCCAGTACGGACATCTCGATGATGGAAAACGTTCTCGAAAAATAGAAGAGCGACGGCGCGATCGTCTGCTGCAAATGCGCCCACAATGCGCCGCCGACCGCACCGAAAAAGGCACTGACAACAAAGGCGATCATGCGGTATTTTGTCGCGTTTATCCCAAGCGATGACGCCGCATCCGCATCACTGCGAATCGCGGCCATGCTGCGCCCAAAAGCAGATTTGGTCATACGGTACAGGAAAAAGAGCGATACGATCATGACCGCGAACACCACGGGAAGCGTTGAGAAGCGTTCCATGCCGCTGATTCCTTTCGCGCCGTTTGTCAGGTTTGAGTTGTTGTCCAGTATCGCTTTGATGATGATGATCATCCCGAGCGTCATGACGGCGAGATAGTGCCCCTTCGCACGCAGAACGGGAAAGCCGAATATGACCGCAGCCGCGGCGGCGACCATTCCGGCGATGATCAGCGCCGGAATGAACGGCAGCTGCACATTGGCAAGCCATTCGGGGATGCCGGGGATTCGGCTGATCTTCAGGTCTGCGGACATCGTGAGCAGAGAGCCCGCATACGCGCCGATCGCCATGAAGCCGGCCTGACCCATGGAAAAGATCCCGATGAAACCGTTTGTAATATTGAGACTCGCTGTCAAGATCACATTGATCATGAACAAGATCACGACGATCTGATAGTATTCGGCCACCTTGAAATATATGCAGAACAAGGCGATCAGGGGCGCAGCCACCGTGACGAGAAATTTGAAGAGCGGATTTGCAAAAAGTCTTTTTGCCATGATCAGCTCCTTCTCTCTTCGGCAACGCCAAACAAGCCGTTTGGTTTCACAAGCAGCACGATGATGAGTACGAGAAAGACGAACGCTGTTTGGTAGACCCCGGCGCCCTGCGGCAGGTAACAGGCAAAGAGGATCTCAAGCACGCCGAGCAGCAGGCCGCCCGCCGCGGCGCCGGCGAAACTGCCGATCCCGCCGATGACCGCGGCCGCGAAAGCCTTGATTCCGATCATGAACCCCATGGACGGGTTGAAGGATACATACTGGCCGGAATAAAGGACGCCGGCCACCGCCGCCAGTGCGGACCCGACCACGAAAGCAAAAATGACAACTCCATTCAGGTTGATTCCCATCAGTTTTGCCGCGCCGCTGTTTTCCGCGCACGCGCGCATCGCCATGCCGAGTTTCGTCTTTTTGATGATCAAACTGACGACCGCGATGAGGATGCCTGTCACCACGAAGATCACAACACTCATGTTTGTAATGGAGACATTCAGGATTTTCTGTGAAAAAAAGTCCGGCAAGAGAAACGCTTGATTTTTGGGAGTGAAAACCATGAGGAACAGGTTTTGCAGAAAAATCGAAACTGCGAGCGATGTGACGAGCGTTGTCTCTTCACCGGCGTCCCGGAGCGGCCGGTAGGCGACCCTCTCGATCACGAGACCGAAAACGATGGTGATCGCCACAGAGCCGACCACCGCAAACGCCAAAGACTGGCTGCGTGCGATCAGGATCCAGGCCGCATAGGTAGCCACCATGAGCAGGTCGCCATGCGCAAAATTAATGAGGCGCAGAATCCCGTATACGATGGAATATCCGATCGCGATCAGTGCGTAGATACTGCCGAGCTGCAATCCGCTGAGGAGGCTCCCTGTGAAAAAATCCATCAGATACCTCCTCCGAGGTAAGAATCCCGAATCTGCTGATCGAGCAGCAGTTCGCCGCTTTTGCCAAAGAGTACAATACGCCCGTTTTCGAGCAGCCACGTCTTGTCCGAGATGTGGAGCGCCTCGTGCGCGTTTTGCTCGACCAGGAGAATTGTGATTCCGCGGTCTCTGAGTCGGGAAATAACATCCATGACGCGCTGCACGTAGATCGGCGCAAGGCCGAGCGACGGCTCATCCAGCAGCAGCAGTTTTGGTCCGGCGATCAGAGCCCGTCCGATCGCGAGCATTTGCTGTTCGCCGCCGGACAAAACGCCCGCCGACTGACGATACCGTTCTTTCAGAATCGGGAAAAGTTCAAAAACATCCTGCAGCCGTTTCGCCAGGGCGCGTTTGTCACGGACGCGATATCCGCCGAGGGCGAGATTTTCCGCTACCGTCAGTCTTCCGAAAATTTGGCGGCCTTCCGGGACGTGGATGATTCCCAGCTTTACAAGTTCATGCGGCGGGATATTTTCGACCTGCTTTTCTTCAAAAAGGATATTGCCGGCGCGCGACTTGATGAGGCCGGAAATCGCGCGCAGTGTTGTCGACTTGCCCGCGCCGTTTGAACCGATCAGGGATACGATCTCGCCCGGCTCCACGCGGAAGGATATCCCGCGGACGGCGTCGATATGTCCATAGCTGACTTTCAGGTTTTTGACTTCAAGCATATTTGCGCTCCGCGCCGAGATAAGCCCGAATCACTTCCGGGTTGCTTCGAATCGTATCCGGCTCCCCTTCGCCGAGCAGGATTCCAAAATCCATGACATAGATATACTCGCACAGGGACATCACGACGCTCATATCATGTTCCACCAGTAGAATCGTCGTGCCGGTTTCTTTCCGAATCTGTCGGATGTCACGGGCGAGTTCCGCGCTTTCGTTTGGGTTCATGCCGGCGGCCGGTTCGTCGAGCAGCAAGAGTTCGGGATTCAGCGCAAGGCAGCGCGCGATCTCCAGTCTTCGCTGATGTCCGTAAGACAAACTCCCCGCTTGCGCTTCCGCATATTGGTCGATCTTGAGCCTTCGCAGTACGTCCCGCGCCGTTTCTGTAACGGCACACTCCTGCTCCCTGTAATGGCGCGTTCCCAGCGACATCTGTACAAAATTGTAGGGATGCCGCGCTTGGGCGGCGATTCGGACATTGTCAAGCACCGACAGTTTTCCAAAAATCCTAAGATTCTGAAATGTCCGCGCGACGCCGAGTCTGGCGATACGGTCGGCCGGAAGCTTTTCGAGATGTGTTCCCTTGAAGAGGATTTCGCCGCTTGTCGGCTTGCCGCTGCCGGAAATCAGATTGACCACGGTACTTTTCCCCGCGCCGTTCGTACCGATGAGGCCTGTAATGCTTCCCTTATCGATCGCGAAACTCAGGTTGTCTACCGCGACAACGCTTTTGTATTTCATCGTAAGACCGTGCAGCGCAAGGATCTTTTCTCTTTCCACGACATACCTCTTCCAGGCCGCCTCCCGGCGCAATCAGAATGTTAAATACATACTATACATATATGTAATATATGTATTTAATACAGGATAAAGTAACAGAATCCATTACGCTTGTCAATACGAAATTTTCACGATGTTTTACAGTGGTGCGGATGATGATACTTCTTGTACTGATGGATGTTTATATCCAGAATACAGAAACGATCGCAAATGGAATCAACAGGCTTTTGGTCAGGTTTGACAAAACAGAACCGCCTCAGTAGAGCGGTTTTCTTATAATGGGATCATGTGTCAATCATCTTTTTTGAAGGAAAAGGGGGCGGTGTTTTCGATTTGCCAGTCGATGGGGTCTATGCCGTTGGCCGCGAGGAACTCATTGGCGCGGCTGAAATGTTTGCATCCGAAGAAACCCCTGTAGGCGGAGAGCGGGCTGGGGTGTGGGGCTTCGAGCACGAGGTGCTTTGGATTGTTTAGCATGGAACGCTTGGCCTGTGCCGGGCGGCCCCATAGGAAATATACGACGGGGCGGTCTTGCGCGTTGACAGCGGAGATGACCGCATCCGTAAATTGTTCCCAGCCCTGCCCCTGATGCGAATAGGCTTGATGGGCACGGACGGTCAGGACGGTGTTGAGCAAAAGCACTCCCTCGTCGGCCCATTTTTTCAGGTTCCCGTTGCCCGGGATCTCGCAGCCCAAGTCATCGTGAAGTTCCTTATAGATGTTCACGAGGGACGGCGGGATCTCTTGCGCGAGGGGAACCGCGAAACTCATGCCGATGGCCTGGCCCGTATTGTGGTACGGATCCTGGCCCAACAACAAAACCTTGACTTTGCTCAGCGGTGTGAAGTGAAAGGCATTGAAAATGTCGTCCGCTGCCGGAAAGACGAGTTTCGTTCGGTACTCATCGATCAAGAAACGGCGAAGCGTCAGATAATATGGTTTTTGAAATTCCTCCCCAATCGTATCCATCCAATCGTTGCTGATCTTTGGCATTTTGTTCACCCCTTCTTTTCGGCGGCAGTGATTGCCTGTGTCTATTCAGTAGTTCTGTCATTCCGCAGCTCAGCCCGGGAATCCGGCGGACAATGGCAAATTGTGATCTGAATTCTGTACTCGCCGCGCAGAATTATGCGTATCATGAGTATCCAAATTTGTCAAGTACGGTTTGCGAAATGTTTTTGGCATTATTCGTTTCGTGTTTGGTAGTTTTTTCTGTCAAAGATATGTGAGACAATGCTCCATATGAATGTAAAGTCGTTAGAATAGGGCGGAAAAATAATAATAAAAAAAATTCCGTTTTTCTGATTCAAGGTGAGTTTTTTGGGGTACTATATAAAAGTATCTATAAAGAATGAACTCTAATTTGCCGGTGACATACCGGACGTGGCGCAGTTAGTTCCTCTTTGCCGGCACCCGCCGGACGTGGCACAGGTTGTTTCCAATTTGCCGGCGGCTTACCGGACGTAGCACAGGTTGCTTCTAATTTGCCGGGGTTTGCCCGGACGTGGTGGGGTATCTTATTTCTTTTTGCCGGTGGCTTACCGGACGTGGCTACTTGGAGATCGAAGAGTTTCTATTATAAGGGGAAACCGATTTCCGGAAGGAGCATCCAATGTTTAAAAATTCGCAAAAGACAAGCTCAGTGATTCTGCGCAAGGTACTGGTTATCTTCCTGATCCTGACGATGATCGTTGGCTATTCCATCACGGGATTTGGCAGCGATGGCACCCAGATCACGGAGGGTGACAATACGGGCGCGGGCGTCGAGTCGACCGAAGAAGGTTCAGGCTCCGAAACCCTGACCGACCCAAATCTTGCGCCGAATGAATTGGAAAATTCTGACGGGGGGGGGCAGCCGTCAAGTGAGGCGGACGAAAGCGGGCCCGGCAATACGGGCGAGAATCAGAATGGCGGGCAGTCCGGTGATACGGCCACGTCGCAAGGTGATCCAAGCGACAATTCTGCCGGAGAATCGTCCGTTGCTTCGGAGGATTCGACACCCGCACCTGCGTCCCTGTCGCGTGGTGGATTTACGGTGTTCAGTTTCGGAGAAGACGATGGAATTATCGACATCGTCTATCACCGGAATTTCTCCAACGAGAGTGGTGAACTAACATATACTGCTTCCAGTGAAAACGGCGCATCGACACTTTCGGTTGCCGACGAGCCGGGTGATAACTGGTGGACGGCTCCGGATGGATATGAATTTAGTAAGTGGACTTCTGACGCAGCCGGTGAGGTAAATGCAGAGATCTCCTATACGGCCGACACGGAACTCTATGCCCAATGGGAAGAGGATGGCGGACTTCTCGCTCCAACGTCGGTTACATACATTGTAACGTTTAAAGTCGGTGAAGCGACTACAACTCAAAATATCGAAGAAGGTACGCCGGTATCCGAGCCTCAGCCTCCCGCGCCAATTGAAGGAACGGTATCCTTCCGCGGTTGGTCGGCAGACGGCGGAGCCACGTTTTATAACTTCTCCGCTCCGGTTACGGAGAACCTTGAACTTACAGCGGTATTCAGTAACACCTATCTCATTAAATACTTAGATGCGCCCGGGGGCACCGTCGTTGAAACTAAAGAGCTTGCACCGGGAGCGCCGGTTCCCGCCCCCTCATCGACAGTTCCTCTGCCGCCCGGCACCACTCTTGACCATTGGTACATAGAAGGCGGCGACGCAGCGGCGATATACAGTTTCCCCGGCACGGCTACGGCGGATATCACGCTCGTTCCATATTTCTCAAATGTACATCTGGTGCTGTTCACTTCAGAGGGCAGTCAGGTCGAGCCACAACTTGTCATCAACGGGGAGACCATTGATACATCCGCAGCAGCCCTTCCTGTTCCCACTCGGGCAGGATATACGTTCGCTCATTGGTCAGCAACAGTAGGCGGCACTGCATTTGACTTCAGCACACCCATCACCGCACCAATCACATTATATGCGGTCTGGACGGCGCAAACGGTTAACTACACCTTGGTCTATTGGCTGGAAAAGCCCAATATCAGCGGCGACCCGGGAACCGATACCGCTAACTATGCGTTCTATAAGTCCGTTCCGAAAACTGCCCTTGCCGGAACTCAGGTGAACTTCACCGCAGCAAATCAACTCGACACGATTGATTATGCTACTTATAGCCATACCGTTTCACCTGTGTTGCAGGGCAATGGGGCATCGGTGGTTAATGTCTACTTTAAGCGTATTGTTTACACGCTTATCTTTGATTTGAATCCAGGGACTTCCGGATCTTCTTGGGGGACTAATTATAGATATTATGCGACGATGGCATCTAAGTCTACTAATCCGGCTACAATTACCGCTAGCCAAGGTGTTAATACTTCTGGGAATACGGTGAATAACCAGTATTCAATACAAGTAAAGTTTGAACAAGACATATCGGCTATTTGGCCGAGTAGTGCAAATGTTGATTTTACACACACCCAACAGCAAACTGGTTGGAATGGTTCGTGGGGTAGTGCCACTAACTATAATAACGGTTTCAATGGCTGGGGCATTTATGTGACACATCGCCTAACAGCAACTTCAGACTTGCTGCCAACTACCGACACTACGAGAATTTATACTGCAAGTTGGACAGGGTCGTCCACAACTTATACAGTTAACTACTATTTTGAGCGACTTCCCGAGGAAACAGGTGGCGTCCGTTATCCCGATAATAGTTCAGGGAAATATTATGTTAAGAGCTTGCAATACTCGCAGTCTTATATCAACAGTTCAGGTGATCTTAGTCCAAAGAATATCGAAGGTATGACTGTTGTGAACTCTGGTACGCAGAGCGGAAGCACAAAGAATTTCTATTACACCAGAAATCGCTTTGAACTGACGTATAATCTGTCGGGAGCACCTACTCAGTCTGGTTTTGCTAAAGTAACTGATATCATGTACGGACGAAGCCTTGCGGGCGTTGTCACCGCTCAAATACCGGTATGGGAAGGCCATCGCTTCATCGACTGGTATCTTGATGCGAACTTTTCCGTAGGTAAAGAGCTCTCAACGATTACCACCATGCCAAACAGCAATCTCACAATCTTTGCAAAGTGGGAGCCGACTGAGGTTATGGTTAGTTACTATGATGGCATAGGCGGTACTTTCCTTGACGACCAAGGCGCGGAAGCAGGCAAAACTGTAAATGATCCGGGAATCTACACCCTTGGTCAAGTCGTGGAAGGCAAAGGCGTATTCACAGGTTGGATTTGGTTGGTTCAAGGTAAGTGGTCATCACCGTTCCTTTTTGGTGAAACTCCCATTAATACCGCCAATCTTCCGGTGTACGCAACCTGGCAAACCACTGGCTTTTCTGTGACATATAATGTCGGCGCAGGCTCCGGTACGGCACCTGTCGATTCTTTGCTGTACGCAGTGGGAGCGCAGGTTCGCCTTGCAGATGGCAGTACATTGACGGTGCCATCCGCAACAGCGCCAGATCAATATGTATTTTATGGTTGGTCATCTTCCGTTGGCGGAGCGATTTATTATCCGTATAACATCGCCACGATCAGTGGTCCCACTGTCTTTACGGCTCAGTATGGATTACTAAGCAATTCAGTGAGGATCACGTATCATCCGGGCACTGTCGGGACGACACCTTCAAACGACATCGTCACAAATGTGGCGAAAAATTCGACGCCCACATTGGCGACGGGTGGTTTCACGCATCCGACAAATGAACTGATCGGTTGGACGAATGTCGAGGGAGGGACAGAAAAGGTATACGACCTTGGTTCTGTGTATCCAACAGCGATAACTGCAAACCTTGAGTTGTGGGGCGTGTGGAAGACGAAGACCTTCCCTGACGAAATCACGGTCACGGCAGCGAGCGAAAGCAAGCCGTATGACGGCACGCCGCTGACGAATGCGAATGCGACATTCACCGGACTTCCGACCGGATACACGGGTACGGCGACAGCAGCAGGCAGTCAGACAGATGTAGGCTCCTCTGCGAACAACGTAGTAACAGCGAGCATCACGATCACGCGCGACAGCGATGATGCGGATGTGACGGGCTGGTTCACGAACGTGACGGCAGTCCCCGGAACGCTGACAGTAACAGCAAATACGGGTACGGCGATCACGGTCACGGCAGCGAGCGAAAGCAAGCCGTATGACGGCACGCCGCTGACGAATGCGAATGCGACATTCACCGGACTTCCGACCGGATACACGGGTACGGCGACAGCAGCAGGCAGTCAGACAG
>BNUG01000015.1 GCA_025997195.1 Clostridia bacterium
CAAAGGCGCGGCTCCCGATTTGCTTGTGGTGGCATCCTATGGTAAGATTTTGCCTAAGGAAACGCTAGATGTTGCGGCGCACGGCGCCATCAACATCTAGCGTTTCCTTAGGCAAAATCTTACCATAGGATGCCACCACAAGCAAATCGGGAGCCGCGCTTTTGAGCGTGTTCACGAAATCTGCATTGTCCCGGATGCGCTCCGGTTCGAGCACTCGCAAACCGGCTTCCACAGCATAAGCCTTGACCGGTGTAGGAAGCGTCTTCCCGCCGCGCGCCCGTACACGGTCAGGCTGCGTCACCACATAAGCGAGATTCACACCCGCCTCATGCAGCGCCTTCAGCGCCGGAACGGCAAAGCCGGAGGAACCGAAATACACGATCGTATTCAATCCTCCTGCTCCGATTCGTTCCGAAGGTCTTCGATTTCGTCCGCGATGTCCACGATCACAACGCCGTTCAAATGGTCGATCTCGTGCTGGAGTGCCTTCGCGAGCAAACCATCCGCTTCAATCTCAACAGGGCGTCCCGCTTCATCAAGCGCCTTCACGCGAACCCGCTCCGGCCGCGTCACCGTACAGGTCCGCCCGGGCACCGAAAGGCAGCCCTCTTTAGAGCACTGCGTTTCCTCCGAAACCCAAACGATTTCCGGATTGATAAGCGTATATTTTTGGGGAGCCTGCGGCGCTTCCTCCGGCGCGGTCACAGCACCATCTTGTTCACCCACGCTATCGTCTGAGATTCCCGCCTTCGCGGGAATGACAGCGTCGTCCGTGCCGCTGTCTTCCTCTTCTTCTTTCGGCGGGGGCGTCGTATCGATCACGATGGCGCGCCGCAGCACGCCGACCTGCGGCGCGGCCAGCCCAACGCCGTTCTGTTCATACAGGGTTTCCCACATATCTTCGATCAGCGTTCGGATCCGCGGCGTGATCTCGCTGACTTCCCTCGATTGTTTCCGCAAAAGCGGGTCTCCGTCGTATACAATTTTCCTAAGCGCCATTTCTTCGTTCCTATCTTCTTCCGATCCTAAACTTCTCGTACAGCCGCCGTTTTCGACGCAAAAAAGCCCTTATTTCTGTCCAAAATGACGGCTGTACGAGAATTCGGGTCAAATCGACCTGTTATTCTCGAATTGCCGCAACTTTCGACACTTTTCGCCAAATCACGGCAGGACTCCCATCCACCTACATCAGCGAATACGGATTCACATCTATTATTATACGATAAGGGGACACATTCGCGGTATTGATTTTGTGTTTCACTTCCGCAAGCGCCCATTCGTACGCCCGGCGCTTGGCTGTCGGAACCTTTATATATAAATGATAGCGAAAATCCTCGCCGGCTTTCGCGATCGGCGCCGGCCCCGGCTCGAGGATCTCCGCGCGCGAAGCCTCCCCGAGCAGTCCGAGCAGCAGTTCCTTCGCCTTCGCCGCCCCGGCCGCCGCATCCCCCTCCGCTGCGGCAAAGGCTGTGACCTGAACCACATCGGAAAACGGCGGGTAGCCCAGTGTCTTCCGAAAATACAATTCCGTCCGGTAAAAGCCCTCATAGTCCCCGTTCACAGCAGCCTCGATCGCGTAATTCTCCGGCAAACAGGTCTGCACGACGACATGCCCGCGTTCTTCCCGCCGCCCGGCCCGCCCCGCCACCTGGGTCAGCAACTGAAAAGTCCGTTCGGGAGATTTGAAGTCCGGGATATTGAGGCTGATGTCAGCCAGCAGTACGCCGACCAAAGTCACGCGCGCAAAGTCCAGCCCTTTCGCGATCATCTGTGTGCCGATCAAAATATCGAGTTTCCCGGCCGCAAAATCCTTCAGCACCTTCTCCCCGCTGCCCTTCTTGCGCGCGGCGTCCGCGTCAAGTCTGGCCACACGCCGGTCCGGAAAAGCCTCCCGCGTCAGCGCCTCCGCCTGCTCGGTCCCCAGCCCAAAATGCCGGAGCCCCGGCTTTCCGCAAGAAGGGCAAGTCTCCGGCACACGCTTCGAGACCCCGCAGTAATGACAAACCGCGCGGTTCTCCGCCTTGTGATAGGTCAGCGAAATATTACAATGTTCACACTTCATCACATAGCCGCACGAGGGGCAGGACACATAGGACGACCACCCGCGCCGATTCAAAAACAGCATCACCTGCCGCCCGGCCGCCAGCTCCTCCTCCATCCGCGCGTAAAGCGCCTCGCTAAAAATGCCGCGATTCCCCTTCAAAAGTTCCGTGCGCATATCACAGGTCTCCACACGGGGAAGCGACACCAAATTGTAACGTTTCGCCATGGTAATTTTTTTATAATAACCCTGCTCGGCCCGGTAGTTCGATACGACAGACGGCGTCGCACTGCCCAGAATAACGATCGCCTTTGATGCTCTGGCCCGTTTTACCGCGACTTCGACAGCATCGTACTTGGGGGTTTGGTCAGCTTTGTAAGAAGTCTCATGTTCCTCATCCACGATGATGAGCCCGATGTCTTTGAAAGGGGCAAAGACGGCAGAGCGCGCCCCGATCACGATGTCCGCACCGCCTTCCCGGATGCGCCGCCACTCATCATAGCGCTCGCCTGCGGTCAGTTTACTGTGCAAAATCGCCAGTCGGCTGCGCCCAAAGCGCTGAATGAACCGTGCAACGGTCTGATGTGTCAGACTGATTTCCGGCACCAGCATGATCACGCCGCGCCCACAGACAAGAGAGGTTTCCGCAGCGGTGAGATAAACCTCCGTCTTCCCGCTGCCCGTAACGCCGTTCAAAAGGAAGACCTCAGGCTCCGCTTTTTCGATCGCGGGCAGAATGACCGAGCAAGCCTTACGCTGCTCCGCCGTCAGCGGATTCGCCTTCTTCACGCCCTCGCCTGCTGCGATATTTTCAGCCTCGTTTGCTGCGTGGTCAATCTGATGGCTTTTTGTCGCACCACCAGTCGCCGCTGTCGCACCTTCTCCGGCACATTCAGCTGTCCTCTCGCCAATGGTTTCGACAGTCTCATCATCTCTCACATTTTCAGCAATTCCATCATTCATCACGCCCTCGGCTATAAAACCTGCCGGATCAATGGCTTCCGGCACACGTTTCTTGCCGGAAGCCGAGGGTTTCCCCGAGGGCGCAAAGCAAAGCGCCGCGTCGATATACCGGCAGTAATACCGCCCGCGCATCCAGCGGCAAACCGTCACCGCGTCCTCCGTCAGCGACTCCGCCTCATCTACACTGACGATATTCCGAATGCGCTTCCCTTCTAATTCTTCCGGAAGTTGCTCAAGCAGTTCAAAGACATACCCGGTTCGTTCCGCGCGTTCCTGCGCAAAAGGCACCGTCACCTTCGAGCCAACAGAAAGCCCTTCCAGTTCGCCGACCCCATACGTAAAAAATTGATCGACCTTGTCGCTCTTCGTCCCGACAACTACATTCGCGTATTTCACCCGACAACCTTTAGAGAAGCACTGATTTAATCCGGAGCACGCATCTTGCTTGTCAAATTGCCCAATCTCTGCGTCAGAAAGCCTCGCCATACTACCAGTATGGCTACGTTTTTTTCCTTGATATTGGATAATTTCCCAAGCAATCTGCATACTCCTGTTTTAATCAGCACTTCCTTAGATACTTTGTCAACACTGCTTCTTTAGCAACTTTCAATTCTGCCAGGCGGGTCTTTAACTGTTTGATTTCTGCTTCGTGTTTCTCTATTTCTGCAATAATTTCATTTTGCTTTTCGATCGGTGGCAAAAGAATTTGCAATTGCTGATAATATGAAATCGGTACTCTCCGATGACCACTCGCTCCGGTCATTTCACCTCGCGCATTTTCACGAATAATCTCCCGATTCAAATATCCGAATAAATAGTGCGGCGCGATAATGTCGCTGCAGCGGAACACATGAAACTCTGAGCTTCCCATGCCAAGACAATTTTTAAGTCCAATAGCCAACGCACATTTTCCATTCTCCATACAAGGTGTAATTTTCGCAATTATAATATCTCCGTCTCTAAAATACGTGTAACTTCCTTTGCGAACTTCCGAAAGACGGCGTTCAACAGCATTTTGAATATATCCATCTTCACTTACCGACGCCATTTCCACAAATGAAATCATCGTATCCTCATCAATATCATTAAGTTCCGACTTTGACGGATTGCATTCCACAATACTTCCGAGTTTTTTTAGTTCACCTGTCACATCTGAATACTCAAAAATCGTTTCTTTCTTTTTGCGGGAATCTTCGATATTTTGAGCTATCTTATTTTCCTCTTCTTCAATCGCTTCTATTTCTGAAACAATTTTCCGCTGAATCTCAAGCGGAGGGAGCGGAATCGAAATAGTCTCAAACAAATTAGTTGTGAAAGCTTTGAATTTGCTTCCTGTTGCTTTTTCGCGTAACTGCTGTACAATCCCGCTTAGTGCATAAAATAGATATCCGCTTTCCGCTTTTTCATTCGCATGAAGCCCATAACACGATTGATTAAAGGCCATAGGTGCAGTTAATTGAGCTATCGCGCCGACTGTACCGCGGGCAGAAATTATTATGTCTGCCGGTTGAAGTATAGTGGTACTACTATTTTCATACCCAAGCTTTGTAATGGTCTTTTCGGCAGCACCGACAAAACGATTTACGCCGCTAAAGTCAGCAACACTTAACCACGGAATATCTCCACCCCAATAATCTGCACGGGATGTATCAGGTGTCCCTCCGTGAATCACACTGCATAAATTCAAAAGCTTCTCTAACGGGTATTTACTTTCAATCTTTATTTTTGTTATTGCACTTAAATTCACCCGCCTGTCAAACTTATTTGTACCATATTCAAAGAGATCACTCATACGACCATATGAAACGTGTTTTGTAAGACTAAGTGCCACACTCATAGGCGATTTTTCAAGAAATGCGTTGTAAACATAGCTGCTAACCTTTTGCGGATTGAGCAAATCGCCCCCCTCATCATAGAGCTTTGTGCCCGTTGGAAGTAGTTTCATTCCTTCGTGGCCACGCCGTTTGCTAAACTCATAGCCCAAAAACTCTTTTTCGTCTTTCTGTTGTCCCGACTTCACCAAAACAATGGTCTGCGCATACGTCAGCAAGAAATAGAGCATTTTCTCTTTTTCAACAACAAAAGCTTTGCTATATATATCACCACCAAATACTTTTGCGTAATCCAAGAATAATTCGTGGGTAATCATATTTTCATTCGCACTACTATTGACAAATGATAGATAGTCCTCAAATTCCAAATTTTCATACACAGATGAAACAAAAATGGAAAACGCGTTTTCTATTCCCGCAACGGTGACATCTTTCCCGTCAGAAAAGAATTTATCGATTGCCCTGCTAATGGCCTGATGGTCATTGTCCGATCGGCGTTCCAAGAAAAGAATCACCGTGTTTGTTCCCGTCTCCATAAACGTACCGGAACCCATTTCGGCTATCGCTTTCACTTTGAAATACTTAAACAGGATTGCCCGCGTTTTCGCGTAAATACCACCATTGGAGAGAATGGAGCTTGGCAAAACGATACTCGCCCAACCACCTTCCTTAAGCAATTGTTTCATGCGCTCGACAAACAGACACTCTATTTCAGAACCGTTGTCGGTTATGCTTTCGAACAGTTCAAAGGAATCCTCTCCATTTTTGATTATGTTCTTAAACGCTTCTACTGAATATGGCGGATTGGAAATCAGAATATCAAACTGTCCGTTATTTTTCTTATCGGCAGGTGATACATACTTTAGTTTTCCCCGATAGTCTTCGGATTTTTCAAAATTATCGAGGCCGTTCGCCCATATTATCTCAGCGTCTCCATCGCCGTTAAAAAATGCACTGACCTTGGTTGTTTTCACAAGCCGATTGTCAAGATCAATACCGTATACGGTATCTTTTGCCCATGAAAACTTGACATCGCCTGCCCATGAACGAAGTTTATTTCTTGCGTCAGGTGATGCTGCGGCAATATCAACATCTTCAATTACGTTTTGCATTTGCGACATATATTCTGTTAGAAAATGTCCGCTCCCGCAAGCGTAATCCATGACAGTTGGAAGCGTCTCCGGTTTCTTCGCCTCTATCCTCTTTTGGACAAACTCTTTAAGCGGCAACGAGGATATGATAAACCGCGTGATTGGCACAGGCGTAAAGTATTGTCCTGTTTCCTGTTTCATGCTGGTGTTCAGTAACAGTTCAAAGAAATTCCCTAAAAATTCGTGTTTCTGCTCATATCTGAATTTATAGACTTGCAGCAGCTCTACGATTTCGCGCACAATCTTGGCATTCAATTCAAATGTCTTATTGTCTAACACTTCCGCGAAAGCAAAGTTTGGGCTCTTTTTCAGCCGCGTATCCCGAAACATATCTTTCAATAATTGTTTTTGTTTTTCGTTGTCGATTCCTTCAAGAGCCTTTGTAACTTCTTCTTCCGAATGGTCAATCACATCTATTTCAAGAAAACGCCACATACCTTTTTTGTATAGATCGTTCAAGCGCATTTGTAAACTTTCATCTGTGTCGGTTTCTAACCACTGAAAGTCAAGTTCATCCTCCTCATTGCGATTTTCGTCAATGATTTTGCACACAAACAAATTCAAGAGCTTATTAAAGGCATTTGGCTTATCTGAAATTGCATTATGTCTTAGTATCTCTGAGATTTGATTGAATATTTTGCCGCTGTCTTCCCCTTTCAGATTCTGTAGCATTCCATATGTTAGCGCTTTATGCCGAATACGATAGGGAGTAACATGATCTTCAAATATGCCGTTATCCCGAAAATTCTTATCCCAATACTCATGAATATCCTTCGTCGCAGATAGTTCTTTCCACCCGTCCTGAACGGCGACGATTTCGCTGCGGTACACAGCTATGCCATTGTCAATATGCGATGTATACAGACAGAGATATTTGGCAGCTCGGTCCTGTGCATAATAGGAAAAGAGCTGCCCGCCGGATTTGATCATGTTCGATTGTTCTTTATCGAATTCGGCTCCCCAGGTCTTGCACTCCACCATAAGATAAGGGGCATCACTATGATAGACAAGGATATCGAGCTTTCCCTTTTCCTTCCGGCCAAGTGGGTAGCTTTTCTCAAGTTCGATATGAGAAGGAGCATATCCTTTTTCAAGAAGTCTGTTCACACATTCCAAGACAACGAAATTTTCTGGTTTTGAAAAGTTGCTTGTGCTTGTGTCACCCAAGCGAATTCTCGCATCTGCTATCGCTGACAGGTCACAATATTCAATTTTGTTCTCATTAAAATCAACTTTTATTGCATATCCATTGTGTGCCGAATATGACTTCATATAAACGTTGCTTGCGCCATTTAGCGGAGAAAATCCCAACGTTCCAATCAATTGCTTCATATCATCCGTGTTCACGCATGTCCTCCCTAATCGCAACATTAACAATTACATTACCATGTACGAATGTGAACGAAGGTTCTTAAACACATGTTCTCATTTCGTGTTGCGATTGTCAATACAATATTATAACGGATTCTATCCTTTTTTGCGTGAAACAATCATTAAGATTCGGATTCAACCTATACCATAATATAAATTCAAGATGTTCATTCTGACCCTGTATATTAATCACTATTAGGTAATTTTGAAAACCGACACCCGCAGTAGTTTTGGCGGTATAGGCCGTAGATGCCGGCTAATTCACAGGAGCGGGCGAAGCCGTTTTGTTTTTTGAAGTCTTCGGCGAGGAAACTTACGCGGTAGCGCAGGGCGAGCGCCTGACCGATCTCGCGGATCAGGCCGAAGTCCTTGTGCGGACTGACGGAAAGCGTCGATGTGAAATATTCAAAGCCGTGCATGGCCGCGAAAGCGGCGGTCTTTTCCATGCGATCCTGAATACAGATCCGGCAGCGGGCGCCGCCCTCTTTGTCCTCTTCATGCCCTTTCACACTTTCAAGGAAGGCTTCGGGGCGGTATGGTGCCACGGACAAGAAAACCGGATCTCCCTCGTGGTCCGAAGCGTTCCATGTTTCCACAAAAAGGCGCTGGGCACGAAGGCGATTGTTGTATTCCTCTTCGTTATCGATATTGGAATTGCAGAAGTAGATTGTTATTCGAAAACGCACGGAGAGGCGTTCGACTACGGCGGTGCTGCAGGGGCCGCAGCAGCTATGGAGCAAAAGAGCCGGCTTTTGGGGTGCCGGCTCATGATATTCGGCGGGGGTCTGCCCGGTATTGACCTGCGATATTCCTTCCATCAGAATGTCACATCAAAACACAAGGCTCCCTTACACCCAAACCCTGTGTTTGGCATTGAAAGCGCGGGCACCATTGTTAAACGAGCGCGTCGAGTTTGGCGTAGAGCGCGGCTTTATCGATCACGCCTGTCACACGATCCATCAACTGGCCGTCCTTGAAGAAGAGCAGCGTAGGGATGCCCATGACCTTGTTGGCCATCGCGATCTCTTTGTTGTCGTCGACATTGATCTTGGCGAAGATGGCCTTGCCGTCGTACGCGTCTTTGGCTTCGTCGAAAATCGGGGCAATCATCTTGCAGGGACCGCACCAGTCGGCGTAGAAATCGACGGCCACGACGCCGCTGCCCGTCACTTCGTCATAATTCGCACTACTCAATACAGTGATTTCACTCATCGTTTTACCTCCTGAAAGTTCAGTATATGTGTGTAGTATACCATAATCACGCCTGGCGTTTGTATACGTTCACGGTCAGGGGGGCGAAGATGAGGACGATGACGGCCATGCCGGCCAGCGTCAGCCAGAAGTCCGGGCCGATTTGGCCGGTATTGGTCATATCGCGAATCGCCGTTACCAAGTGAGAAACGGGATTGAAGCGCACGATGGTCTGCATAAAGCCCGGCATCGTTTCGACCGGAACAAAGGCGTTGGACATAAAGGTCAGCGGCATAAGGATCAGGAACGAGACGCCCTGCACGCTTTGTGCCGTACGCATGATCATGCCGAGAAAGGCGAAAATCCAGCTAACGCACCAGGCCGAAAGCATCGCGAGCAGCCCTGCGGCAATCACCCACAACGCACCGGCTTCCGGACGGTAGCCGAGCAGGAAGCCCATCGCGAAGGTGATCGAGGTTGCGATCCCGTAGCGGACGAAATCCGTGATCAGCGCGCCGGCGAGTGGGGCGATGCGCGCCATCGGTAGTGATTTGAAGCGGTTGAAAACACCCTTTTCCATGTCCTCTCTGAGTTGGACGCCCGTGGTCAGCGAGGCGGATACGATGGTTTGCACGAGAATTCCGGGGATGAGCAGCGGCAGATAGTTTTCGATGCTGCCCGAGATCGCGCCGCCGAAGATAAAGGTGAACATCAGGGTGAACAGGATCGGCTGAAGCAGGACGTCGACCAATTGATCCGGGGTGTGCTTGATTTTGAGCAGCGCGCGGTAGGCCATGGTCAGCGTGTTGCGGATCGTTTGGCGCAGGCCGATTTTGCCGTTGACCGGCAAGGTGCTGATTGGCAGTGTTGCAGTTGTCATTTGGGGTTCCTCCTATGCCGCCTCGCCTGTCAGGGTCAGGAAGACCTCGTCGAGGGTCGGCTTTTGCAGGTTGATTTCAACGATACTAATAGACTTGGCCCGCAGATTGGTCAGGACGTCCGCAGCCTGATCCGGGGTTTCAAGCGGAGCATTGATGCTGTCGTCCGCGATCATGCGCGCCGTGATGCCGAGGAATTCTTTCATCACCCGGATCGCGACCGACGCTTCGTCTTTGTTCTTCAGCTTGATCATCAGAGACTCTTTTCCGATCGAGATCTTGAGGTTGTCCGGCGTGTCTTCGGCGACGACGCGGCCGTGATCGATCACGGCGATGCGGTCGGCTAATTGGTCGGCCTCGTCGAGATACTGCGTCGTCAGTAAAATCGTGGAACCGGTTTTCACCATGCGCCGGATGGTGGCCCACATCTGATTGCGCGTCCGGGGATCGAGTCCGGTCGTCGGCTCGTCGAGGAAGATGAGCGGAGGCTGGGCAATCAGGCTGGCGGCCAAATCGAGTCTTCGCCTCATGCCGCCCGAGAACTTGGCCAGGGGGCGTGAGGCCGCTTCGGTCAGGCCGAATTCCTCGAGCAAGTCGGCGGCCTTGGCCTTGGCCGCGCTGCGGCTGAGTCCGAGCAATCTGGCAAAGATGACTAAGTTTTCCGTGGCGGTCAGGTTTTCATCGACCGAGGCGTACTGCCCCGTGACCCCGATCAGACTGCGGACGATTTGCGGCTGTTTGAAAACGTCGTAACCAAAGATTTTCGCCTCGCCCGCGTCCGGCTTCATCAGGGTCGCCAGCATATTGATGGTCGTCGTCTTGCCGGCGCCGTTCGGGCCGAGGATGCCGTAGATCGTACCGGCTTCAACGCGAAGGTCTATGCCGTCGACCGCTTTGTTGTCCTTGAACGTTTTCACAAGGCCGTTTGCCTCGATGGCGAGGCCGTCCAATTGATTGCTGTCCTTCATTTCTTACCTCCCCGCCCGCTTCTCGGGCCGCGTCCATCCTGCGGACCCTGTCCGACTCTCGTGCCTCTCGGATCGCGTACGCCACCCGGACCGAATCCTACTCTCGGATCAAAGCCGCCACCCGGACCGAAGCCGCCGCGATGCTCATGATCACCGTGATTCATAAAGCCTCTCAGGAAGGGGTTGCCGCCGCGGCGCATGGCGAGCAGCGTGTCAAAATTTTCGTCGCCGAGCCGTTCGCGCGCCGCCGCCTCCCAATCAAACGCGGCGTCGTCCGCGCAGGTTCCCGCCTGCTGTTCCCATGCGGCGATGATGCGGTCAAAATATTCCGCGAGTTTTTCCTGTTCCTCTTCGTTCAGGCTGTCGAACAATCCGGCAAGGGAGATTTCTTGCTGTTCTTCGTTCCGTCCCTTTTCTGTCAGCTTGACGAGGACGACGCGCCTGTCTTCCGCCGACGGCTCCCTTGTAATAAAACCATTTTCCTCAAGTTTGCCGAGCAGTTCGTTCAGCGACTGTGTCCGGATTCCCAGCACGTAGGCCAAATCCTTCGTGCGGATCTCCGGTTTCATCTTCAGTGCCGCAAGCACCCTGCCCTGGCCGCGCGACACGTCCGCGGTTGGGCCGGCCGCCATGCGGTTCTTGGCCTGATTCGCGTGAGCCAGCCACATCAGCCGGTGCAGTTTTTCCAGCAGATCCCGTTCCCGTTCTTCGATTCTCTCTTCCATTACCATTTCCTCCTATTGTTTCTGTGATAGTTTGTACGTTCTTATTGCTCCACCGATTAAATGTTGGTACCGATTTGAGCGAATCCATGTTTCAGCAGGTACCATTTTTCGGCAGGTGCATGTTGTAACAGCTACCTTCTGAAATGAATATAGCAGGTACCTGATGTATTGTCAAGCATTTTTTAACAGGTACCTGAAAAAATTATTCCGGCGCTTACCGTTCACAGGGTACTGCCATGCAAAATGTGCCCCTACAAAAAATGGGCATTTACCATAAAACAAAAGCACGGCACTTTGGGCAACTTCGTTAACTCGCTTCGCTCAACGTTCGCTGCGCTCACTCCTACGGTCGCTGCGCTCACTCCTACGGTCGCTTCGCGACCTGCGCTGTCCGTTTTTCCATTAAGCAGCAAGCTGCTTGGAAAAAAGGCAGGCAGAACTGAAGTTGCAGCCAAAGTGGCGCACTTTTGTTTTGTAAATGCAGCCATTTTCCCGGCTGCACATTTTGCATAGGCAGTACCCGTGAACATTCGGCGGAACCATCCAAAACGCAAGCAGGTTTTCAAACGAACCGGAAACGTATATGATAGTTATTATTAAAAATCAGGCATAGGCGCCTTTGGATAAATTCGGGCTGAGAGGAACCAGTGGACAAAATGAACGCGAGCGATGTAAAAAAATATTTGAAAATGAACCATAAGGCGCAAATCGAAGCTGCGACGGCGCGGATTTCGGATGTGCTCAAAGAAACACATTTGATTCAGAGCAGTTTTTACAGCGGAGAGTACGGCGGCGAGGTCTGGCTCAAACCCGAGAATTTGCAGACCACAGGGTCGTTCAAAATACGCGGCGCTTACAACAAGATCGCATCGCTGTCTGACAAAGAACTCAAAAAAGGCATCGTTTCCGCCTCTGCCGGCAACCATGCGCAGGGCGTCGCTTTTTCGGCGGCGAAGCGCAAAGCGCCCGCGACGATCGTGATGCCGCAGATCACGCCGCTGCTCAAAGTCGAAGCGACTAAGGCTTACGGGGCGAAAGTCCTGCTGCACGGCGATGTCTACGATGAAAGTTTCGCGAAGGCCGTAGAACTTGCGGAAAAGAAGGGCCTGTCCTTCATCCATCCCTTTGACGATTATGATGTCCTTTGCGGGCAAGGTACGCTGGCACCGGAGGTCCTGGCAGACCTGCCGGACGCCGATGAGATCATCTGCCCGATCGGCGGCGGCGGACTGATCGCGGGGCTGTTGCTCTGGGTGAAGTCGGTCAGTCCAAAGACGAAGGTCATCGGCGTCATCCCCGAAGGTTCGCCGGCCATCAAGGATTCGCTGGAAAAAGGAAAGGTGCTGCGCGAAGCGGACATCTATACCTGCGCCGAGGGCGTCGCGGTCAAACAACCGGGCGACCTGACCTTCGCGATCATTCAAAAATATCTCGACGAACTTATCACTGTCAGTGAGAAAGATATTATGGAAAATATCCTGCTCATGATGGAAAAGCACAAGCTTGTTACCGAAGCGGCAGGCGTCGTTTCGCTGGCGGGCGCGGCGAAACGGGCGCGGGCGGATCGAAAGCTTGTCTGTATCATCAGCGGCGGCAATATTGATACCGTAACAATCAGTTCCGTGGTCAATCAGGGTATGATCAGCCGCGGGCGCATCATGTGTTTCTCCGTCGATTTGCCGGACAAACCCGGACAGCTTGTGGCGGTCGCTCAATTGCTCGCGCGCGAGGGCGCCAACGTCATTGAACTCGACCACGATCAATTCAAGGTGCTTGACCGCTATTCGAACCACGTCGCACTCGAGGTCACGGTCGAAACAAACGGCCCTGCGCACATCGAGCGCGTACTGGATGCGCTTTCCGCCGAGAACTTTCGCGTCAAACGAATTTATTGACAAACGCACATAGAGGTACCCATGCCATGAAAATCCTGTAAAGTTGAATGGAAAGAAGAATGAAGACGTATCACATCCGAACCTTCGGGTGCCAAATGAATGAGCGCGACAGCGAAACGATCGCCGGACTGCTCGAGCAGATGGGCTACGCACGGGCGAGCGACACAAGCGATGCTGACGTCATCGTTCTCAACACCTGCAGCGTCCGCGAAAATGCGGACAATCATTTTTTTGGCCTGCTCGGACAAACCAAGCATGTCAAGGAGAAACGGCCCGAGACCATCGTCGCCGCTTGCGGCTGCATGATGCAGCAGGCGCATATCGTAGACCGGATCCATGACAAATTCGCCTGGGTAGATCTGGTCTTTGGCACGCACAACATCGACCGACTGCCAGAATTGATCGACGAGGTTCTATCGTCCCGAAAGAAAGCGGCTGATCTCCAGACACGGCTGCAATCGGAAAATATCACGCAAAGAGAACGGCGCAAGAAAAAACCAAAGACCGTCCCAAATGTCGCGATCGAAAAAGAACGTGCCGGCATCGTAGAGGGTTTGCCCGTCAAGCGCGAATCTGCGGTCAAAGCCTTCGTGAATATCCTGTACGGCTGTGACAATTTTTGCACGTATTGTATCGTGCCATACACGCGCGGACGCGAAGTGAGCCGTGTGCCCGAAAGGATTCTTTCCGAGATTCGCGAACTCGCAGCTTTCGGTACAAAGGAAATCACGCTGCTCGGCCAAAACGTCAATTCTTACTCCGGAGCATTTGCTGGCGGGTTCGCGTCTGGCTCCGCTGATGGATCTTCGGACGGTATTTCCTATGAGACTTTGCCTGGCGATGCCTCCCGTCTGGATTTCGCGGGTCTGCTTGAAGCGATTGATCGTGATAAAGGCGCCGAAGGCGTCCGGCGCGTCCGTTTCATGACTTCACACCCAAAGGATCTCACAGGCCGCCTTATCGCTTGCTTCGATACCAACAGCGGGCTGAAAAAACTTTGTCCTTCTATCCATCTCCCCGTGCAGGCCGGATCGGACCTGGTGCTCACACGCATGAACCGCCGCTATACAAAAGAGGGCTATATCGATTTGGTCACACAATTGCGCGCTGTCAATCCGGAGATCGTGATTTCAACGGATTTCATCGTCGGCTTTCCGGGAGAAACCGAAGAGGACTTCGCGGAAACGATGGATCTCATCGAACGCGTACGCTTTGACTCCGCATTTACGTTCCTTTTCTCTCCCCGGGAGGGAACGCCGGCCGCGCGCTATGAAAACCAAGTACCCGAAGCCGATAAACACACCCGCTTCGACCGCATGGTCGAGTGTTTGAACGCGATCGCTTTCGAGAAAAACCAAGCCTATGTCGGACAAATCCACGAGGTGCTGATCGACGGCTTTGCGCCTGTCCAAAACGCAGCGTCCAGCAAGGAAAGAGGTGCCATGTTGACGGGCCGAACCTTTGGCGGTAAACTCGTCAACTTCCCCGCGCCCGCGGATGCATCCGCGGGCACACCGGCCGGTGCCATCCCAGCCGCCTCAGCCGCGAATCCTTTCGTTCGTGTACGCATCACCGGAGCCAACACCTTCAGCCTGCTCGGCGAAATCGTGAATTAATATCCTCCTCTGTGCCTTACGCAATGTCAATTACTTTGTTTGCAGATAGAGGCATTCCTATTTTTTGGTTACAGTCATGATTCCTAGATTCCCGTCTTCGTGGAAATGATAACATGATTTTCCATTGCCGGTGAATCATAACAATTTTTGGAACTTTTACGGCGATCCGGATAAATAGAATTATATTCCATAATTGGTTGACATTGGTTGTTTATATCATTATACTGCTTCTTGAGAGGTTGCCGCTGCGGACGCTTTCCGAAGCAGAAAAGAGTCGTCATGGTGACAATCACTTTAACGATAGACGTGATTGCGCTTGTAATCCTTGTACTACTTCTGACTCGCAAAAAGAAGCAGTATCGCCTACGTAGGTAATTTGCGGATAGAGGCTATTTTTATGGAAATATCCATTCCGGAAACCGGGGGGTCACTTCCCCGCAGACCGCTCGTTTTCGGCGCCGCCGCCTATATCTCGGGCATTGCCGCCTGTTATTTGTTTGCGCCGCAGGCGCTGTTTTTGGAGATCGCCCTCGCCGCCGCTTCGGTTGTCACCGTCTTTCTCGTTTGCACAGGCGGAAAACGTGCCGCCTTTGTCACACTCCTCTGCGCGATTGTTTTGGCCGGAGCTCTGCAAGCACATTCCGCTTTTTTGAAACAAGACGGGCTTGAAAATCAAATGGTAGACGGGGCCGGCTACGCGAGCGGATTCGAAGGTCGCGTGCTTTCTTTCGAACAGAAGGATAAGGAGTCTTTCACGCTTACTTTGCTCGCGGACGGACGCAAAGTCCTTGTGCGTTATTATGGGACGGAAACGAGTCTGCCGCCACGCGAAAATCTTGTCGGAGCGCTCGTCCGGGTCAGCGGAAAATTGTCGTATCCGGATACGGCACGCAATCCGCGCTGTTTTGATTACCGGCTCTTTCTGCTGACGAAAAATATCCGCGTGATCGTGACGGCCGAGCCGATACTCTACGCGGTACCGGCGAAGGTCTCGGACGCGGGCGAAGCCGCATGGAAGGCATACAATCTCATTTACCGTGCCAAGCGCATCCTCACGGATCAGGTGCGGCGCGTACTCGACAAGGAGACCGCCGCGGTTTTTGTCGGCATGCTCTTCGGCGAGAAGGAGTCGATGGAGGACGAGACCTACGACCTTTTCAAGCGGACGGGCGCGGCGCATATCCTTTCGGTGAGCGGGCTGCATGTCGGCATGGTCTACGCCTTCGCCGGTGCCGCCCTCGGCAATCGACGCAACAAGCGTTTTTACGCGGCTGTGGTCATTCTGCTCTTCCTTTATGCGGCCCTCTCGAACTTCTCGCCTTCCGTGATGCGTGCGGTCTCCATGATCTCCGTCCATGTCGGCGCGAAATTGCTGAACCGGCGTTACGATATGCTGACAGGCGTCTTTCTTTCGGCGGCCATTTGTCTGGTCGTCAATCCGCTCGCCCTCTTCGGCGCAGGCTTCATCCTGTCTTATACGGCGGCAGTTTCCCTTTCCCTCGCTCTGCCTTTTGCCGCGCGATACACTGGCTTTCGCAACCGCCTCACCGGCCAGGATGTCAGGCGTGACCTTCTGCCAAAGATTTACCGGGTGCGTGGTCTGCGCCTGCTCGCGGCCGATTTTCTTGCCGTGCTCATCCCGATGATACTGATCCAGGTGCTCATGCTGCCGCTAACTGCGTTCTTTTTCAATGTCGTGCCGCTCACCGCTCTGCCGGTCAATATTCCTGTCATCGCGCTCTCCTCCCTCATCGTTCCTCTTGGCATAATCGTCTTGCTGCTGTCGTGCTTCGCGGCCTCCCTTGTTTTCTTGAGCCCTGTTTTTGCGCCCTTCGCCGGTCTGTTATCGGATGCAGCCGGTGCACTGATTCAGAGCGCGGGGTTGCTGATCGATGCAATGACGCGCTGCACGCAGGCAGCCGCGGCGATCCCTGGCGGGCACCCGGCCGTCGCCTCTCCGCCTCTGCCGTTCGTTCTGTTATTTTATATAATTACTTTCTTCTTAATGTCGGACGCCTTCGCACTCTTGGCCGCCGCAAAAAACCATGGCCGCAGATTCACGCCCCTTTGCCCGGTTATTCTCGCTCTCGTTCTGATTGGCCTTTCTGTTTTCGCTTCGCCGGTCTCCCGCACCGATACTGCACCCTACACCTTCGTCGACGTCGGGCAGGGCGATTGCCTGCACGTTCGCACGGCGGACGGACACAACTGGCTGATAGACGGCGGCGGTCGTTTTGACTACGACGTCGGCAAAGGTGTATTGCTGCCTTACTTGCAAAAGAACGGCGTGACACACCTTGACGGCATTTTCGTTTCCCACCTGCACATGGACCATTTCAAAGGCCTGTGCGAACTTTCGCGCGTCATGGACGTTGGCCGCGTTTACGTATATGAAGGACACTCGGCAAAGCCGGAAGCCGTGACGGAGGCATACTTAGATGACAATCATAATAACCACGGCTTTGGCAGTGCGGTCAGCAATAATAATGATAATGATAATGATAATGATAATGATAATAATAATAATGGCGACAGGCAAGACAATCATGCCAGTGATAAGATCACGAACGGATTCACAGCAGAAGACCTTGTTTGGCTCAAAGCCGGCGACATCGTTTCGCTCGGCGGTGACGCGACCGCCGAAGTGCTTTTTCCGGAAGGCCGTTCTTTTGACGAGTATGAGGCTGCGGCGCAGTTTGAGGAGGACGAAAACAAGACCAGTCTCATCCTACGGTTTTCTAACGGCGGACTTACCGCCTTAATGACCGGCGACGTCGGTTTTGCGGCGGAAGAAGCCGCCCTTGCACAAATGAGGGATGTTGCTGCGGCGCAAACGAAAGACGCCGCCGCCGCGCTGCGAAGCCCGAACCTTACAGATGATATTCTAAAAGCTGATATTCTGAAAGTCGGCCACCACGGCAGCAAGACATCAACATCGGAAGACTTTCTGTCCGCAGTGGATCCCATTGCCGCCGTGATTCAGGTCGGAAAAAACAATTACGGCCACCCAACTCCCGAGACGCTGGGACGTCTCGCGAACGCCGCCCTGCCTGTCTTCCGAAATGATCAGTCCGGAGCGATACTCGCGGAGACAGTCGGCAAAACCACTTCCGAGGGACCCGGCGGCGGCTTCCGCATCTACACTGTTAAACGCGACTTCATTTCCCCGATGCTCAGAAAACCATACGAGTAGACGACCCGGCAAACCGGGATTTGTACAAGACAGAAGGCCTGTCCCTGTGTCCTGCCTGTGTCCTGTGTTATTCCGCCTGTTCCTTTAATAGCCGTTTGAGAATCTTACCTGTGCTATTGCGCGGTAAGTCATCCACGATCTCGATACGTCTCGGAATCTTGTAGGCGGCAAGCTGTGTCTTGAGCCAGCGGATGATCTCCTTGTGGTGTTCCACCGTTTCGCCTTCCTTCAGCACGATATAGGCGATCACGGCCTCGCCGCGCAGCTTGTCTTCCACGCCAATCACGGCCGCATCCTTGATCTTGGGATGTTTGTACAGAACCTCTTCCACTTCGCGCGGATACACATTGAGCCCCGCAACGCAAACCATATCCTTCTTGCGGTCGACGATGAAGATATAATCGTCTTCATCTTTTTTCGCGAGGTCGCCCGTGTGGAGCCAGCCGCCTTTCAGCGCCTCCGCCGTCGCTTCGGGATTATTGTAATAACCAAGCATCACATTCGGGCCGCGCAGGAGCAGTTCGCCGACCTCGCCGAGCGGAACTTCTTCATCATTTTCATCGGCGATGATGTATTCCATATCCGCCAGAACCTGCCCGATGGAACCGGGCTTTGGATCTCTGGAGGGCGGGTTGAAAGCAGACGCCGGAGAAGCCTCCGTCAATCCATATCCTTCAATAATGGGCAGATGATTGATCTCCCTTACCAGGCGATAGATCTCGACGGGAAGCGATGCGCCGCCGCAGACGCATTTGTACAGCTTCGGGAACACAATGTTCTGTTTTCCTGCCTCGACAAGCACCATGTACATCGCCGGCACGCCGAGGAAAATCGTGACGTCCTTTGTCAGCAGTTCGCTGATGACGAGTTTGGGTTGGAAGGCTTCGACGACCGCGCTTGTGCCGCCCCGGAAGAGCGGCTGCAGGATACACGTGGTAAACGCAAATACGTGAAACATCGGAAGTACGCACATCAGAATATCTTCGACTTTCGTTTCGAGTCCGACATTGCACTGCCAGGCGTTCGCGATCAGATTGGCATGAGAGAGCATCGCCGCTTTGGGCTGCCCGGTCGTACCGGAGGTATAAAGGAAGGTGGAAACTTCACTCGAATCCGTAATGAGATCAAAATCATCCCTGGGCGCCGCCGCGATTTCCGCGAGCGTTGCTTCTCCCAGCGTGATCACCCGCACCCCAAGCGCCTCGCCAAGCGTCTCCTCCGTAAAGCCCTGCTTTTGCAATACGCCTTCATGAATGACGATATATTTTGCTTCCGCGTCGGCGGCGATAAACTTCATCTCTGTAAGCGTCAGCATCGGATTGACAGGGATGATGACAGCACCGTTGCGCACCGTCCCAAGATAAGTGTAAACAAATTCGGGAGAATTACCGGCATCGAGAATGACCTTGTCGCCCTTCTCGAGCCCCTTCCCCTTCAGAAAATTGGCAAAAGCGATGACATGATCGTCGAGGCATGCGTAAGTAATCCGCTCATCCTTGAATAAGATCGCCGCCTTATCCGCGTTATAATTATTCTTGTAAATTTGTCCGACACTGATTACATTTGATTCCACGATTTTCCTCTCCTTTTCTTCAAAAAAACTACGGTTCCAGTGTATCATTATTTACCTGTAGAACGCCGCAAAACCTCGTCATTCCCGCAAACCACGCTGTCATTCAATATGCGGGACGCCGTTGATGCCTTTTTCGAAAGCGCGTTCGGTGTTCCCTTTGATCTTTTCCGTAGAAATCGCCGCAGTGTTCTTTGCGAAGTCCTCCTGTGAAAGATTGTTTTCTTTCAGGTACGGTTTGATGATATTTTCGAAAAGCGCTCCGATTTTGGCGGAGACGGCCGCTTCGTCATTGCCCTCGCTTTCGCTGATCCCGTGAAAAATCGCATCCCGGAATACATCGAGATAAAGTCCGGCTCCATAGGGCACCATGCCGAACAACAACGAACCGGCCTCAACGGAATAGGTTGTCAGAAAGGCAACCGGGATCATGACAAGATGAAGTTCGCCGGCCTCGATCTTTGCGATATAATTGTCCAAATTGTCGATCCAGTGCCGCCGGCAATAAGGGCAGTTGCAGTCAAACCAGATACGGATCGTTTTCTTCGCATCTTCGCCGCCCAAATGGATCTCGCCGCCTGTTTCCGCGATCGCTATTTTTTTGGTCTCCTGACTCATGATCACTCCCCTGCTCATCGCTTTTCTATCAGAAAAGATTCTCTTAGGATTATATCACGCAAGCGCAGACGAGATTAAAAACATTCTGTACATTCTTGTATTGTGCCTGTTTTTTTGTATATTAGGATGTATGAGTATTCTATTTGACCCCGTCATCATGGACTTGCTCGGGGCATGGTACGAAAAACACGCACGGCTCCTGCCGTGGCGGGAGAATCCGTCGCCTTATCGCGTATGGCTGTCGGAAATTATGCTGCAGCAGACACGCATCGAAGCGGTCTTGCCGTACTATGAACGTTTTTTGACGGCACTGCCGACGATTCGCACACTTGCCGAGGCGGACGAGGATCAAGTGTTGAAGCTGTGGGAAGGCCTTGGATATTACAGTCGCGCACGCAATCTGCAGAAGGCCGCGCGCGTCATTGCGGCGGAATATGGCGGCGTATTCCCGCAAACATATGAGGCGATTCGCGGCCTTCCGGGCATCGGCGACTATACTGCCGGCGCGATCTCGTCGATTTGTTTCGATTTACCGACTCCGGCAGTGGACGGCAACGTCCTGAGAGTCGCCGCTCGGCTGCTCGAGATCCGCACACCGCCCGGTGAACCCGCCACACGGCGCGCGGTAACGCAGGCACTCGCAAAGATATACCCGCCGCCCGGCTCGCCCGCCAAAACGCCCGCCGGATTCGGGCCGCCAACAGAGGTTCCCATCAGGTCCGGCCGCTGCGGCATCTTCACACAAAGTCTGATGGAACTGGGGGAAACGCTGTGTATTCCGAACGGGGTGCCCCTCTGCGACACCTGCCCTCTCATAGGCTGTTGCGCGGCGAAGCGAAACGGAACAGCGGCGGAACTTCCGGTTCGGCTTCCGAAAAAGGAAAAACGCGAAGAAGTGCTGACGGTGTTGCTGCTCTCCCGCAGCGGACGCTTTGCCGTACGGCGCCGTGCGGCGAAAGGCTTACTCGGCGGGATGTGGGAATTCCCGTATGCAGCCGGCAAATTGTCTGAGGCGGAAGCGATGGAAACGGCGCGCGATTGGGGACTGCATCCCACTGCGGCACAGACGGGAAAGTCGCACACGCATGTGTTCACACATATCCGCTGGCAAATGAGCAGTTATGTCATCACCTGCGAGGAAGAAATACCCCTGAATTCTCGGGCTGCGCTGCAAAATGACGGGGCTTTGCCGCAAAATGATTGCGCCTCCCTTGTCTGGGCGACGCCCGAGGAACTTACGGCTGCATACGCCTTGCCAACGGCGTTTCGAACCTTTTTGACGGAGTAAAAATATAAGGTACGCGGCGCACCGGCATGGTATAATATTTGTTCAGAACTACAGACGAACACGGAGATCGCATTGGCAAATAAGAAACGCAAAAAAGAGAGTGAACCGCAGAAACTGCTGACTTTTATCGATATCATTGTACCGGAGAGCAAGCAAGCGCCCGCGCCGGTAACGGAACCGAAAACGAAGAAATCTTCAGCGCCAAAATCAGCGCCGCGCACAAACCGGTCAAAAGCTGCCGCAGCCAAATCCGGGGAGACTGTCACTTCGTTAAAAAAAACAGAGACGAACACCGTGGTCAAGGATCCGGGAACGGCTGATGCTGAACCTAAAACTACGAAGACGGTAGAGACCCTGACGTTCCTTGACATCGTTGCGCCGACGATATCCGAACCCGAGTGCGCACGGTTCGCCTTGGATGCGCCGGATACACCGACGTCTAAGAAACCACTCGCGAAAACACCTGTGTCTTCTGCACCTGCATTTGTTCTGTCAGAAGAAAACGTGCAGTCAGAAGAAAACGTGCAGTCAGGAGAAACAGCACAGCCGGAGGAAATCGTACCGCAGACAAAGGAACCTGCGGAAGACGCTTCTGCTCCCGCCGAGAAATCGGCGGATAACACGGGCTCGATGGATGATTCTCCGCCCGCAAAAAAAAGTAAGAAGCAAAAGAAGGAGAAGAAGGAGAAGAAAAAGCTGCCGCTGGCGCTTCGTATTATTGCGGTATTCTTTCAATGCGTACTGGCCCTTATTCTGATCGCCATTATCGTTGCCGGCTTCTACGGTGCTTGGTATTTGAACAATATTTATAAAGAGATGCCGGTCCATGACGCGTCGGAGATCCAAGCCGATCTTTTGTCAATGTCGCATGTTTACGACGACGAGGGCAATGAGATGCGGGATCTGTATATCGACGAAGGACTGCGCGAGATGGTCGACTACGATGAGTTGCCGGATCTGCTCATCAATGCGGTTCTCTCGGTCGAAGACAAAACGTTTTGGACGCATCATGGATTCAACATCACACGCATGGTCGGCGCACTCCGCGATAGTTATATCAACGGCACGGAGATCTCGGGGACAAGTACGCTGTCGCAGCAGCTTGCGCGCAATATTTGGCTGGAGGACGAGAAGACGGAATACAGTTTTAAGCGCAAGATCAAAGAGGCTTTTTACGCGCGCCAGATCGAGAGTGAACTGACGAAGGAAGAGATCCTTACGGCCTATATGAATACGATCCCGCTCGGAAACCACAGCTACGGGGTGAAGGCGGCGGCCAATCAGTATTTCGGAAAGGAGCTGGATCAGCTTGATTTGATTGAATGTGCGGCGCTTGCCGCCCTGCCGCAATCGCCTTCGACGCTGTCGATGATCAAGACGGTCGGAGCAAATGAATACGAGGCCGGTGACCCGAATATCCTGCTGATCACAAAACAGTATACGTTCCTTTATAACGATGCGGCGGTGCCGCGAATCCGGCTTGTTCTCGACCTCATGCTCGAACAGGGCTATATCACGCAGGAGGCACATGACCGAGCCTACAAAGACAATATCCGTTATCATCTGCATCCGCAGCCGCTCCAAACGTACAACAACGCAGCCATGTTTACGGACTGGCTGATCGAGGATGTCGCGGAGGATCTGCTGCGCGAATACCCCGACCGTTATGCCGATATCGACGAAGCGCTGCGGGGCGTCTACAGCGGCGGCTTCCGAATCCATAGTACATTCAATCAGCGCATGCAGGACATTGCGCAGGATGAATTTGAAAATCCGCAAAACTATCCTGTCGCTTATCTGAGAAAGGACGGCAAGGGCAATTGCCTCGATCCGTATGGCGAGATCCTGCTCTATGCGTATGGCAATCTGTTCACAGAGGGTGAGGACGGAAAAATGTATTTCACGCTCAAAGGCGGAGAGACCGATCCGGATTTTGTCATGAACCCCGGCGGATCCATGACCGTGTTCTCCGGGCGCAGACTTGGCATCTATGATACCACCAGTGCGGCGGGACGCGAGATTTCAGTCGAATTCAAGGATTTCTTCACGCAGCCACAGGGTTCTTTCTATATCACAAAGGGCGGCGTTCTCGAGATTCCAGCGCAGTACAAGGGAATGGACGCCAATGGAAATCTCATAATCTCGGCCGATTTTTTCGGAAGTGAGGCTGATTTCTTTGTGCTTGATGAAAACGGAAATTACCAGATCAGCGAAGATCATTATACACTCCGTCAAAGTGTCGTACAGCCGCAAGGCGCCATGGTCATCCTCGATCACCGTACCGGACAGGTGAAGGCAATGATCGGCGGACGCGGCATTGTCGGCGCGATGCAGTACAACCGCGCCCTTTCCCCCCGGCAGCCCGGGTCTACGATGAAGCCGCTCGGTACCTACGGACCAGCGCTTGAAATGAGTGCCCGAGGATTGCCCGCGCTAAATGATGAAAGCAATTCTTACGGTGAATTTTGGTCGCCGCTCTCCATCGTAATCGATGAGCCAATCTCATACAGAGGAAGAGTTTGGCCGAAAAACTGGTACGGCGGTTTCCGCGGGCCCCAAACGATGCGCCACGCGGTCGAGCAATCCATCAATGTGTGCGCGGTCAGGGTTCAGCTTTCCGTCGGCAACCAGCGTTCCGTCGAATTTCTGAAAAAACTGGGCATTACAACCGTGATCGAGGATGGATCCGTCCTCGGTCTCGATCCTACTTTCAATGATCTGAATCCTTCGGCGCTTGCACTCGGGGGAATGACGCGCGGACTCATGCCGCTCGAAAGCGCTTCGGCCTACGGCACCTTCGCCAATGCCGGCGTCCACGTTGACCCGATCTCCTATACAAAGGTCACGGATCGCAACGGCAATATCGTACTGGACGGCACACCGCAAGCCACCAGAGCGATGGATCCCGGTACTGCCTACATCATGAATGACATCCTGCGCACGACAGTATCCCGCGGCATTTCCTCGCGCGGCTCCGTCAAAGGTGTTCCCGTCGCGGGCAAGACCGGTACGACATCCGAAAACTTCGACGCTTGGTTTGTCGGAAACACTCCGATCTACTCCGCCGCCGTTTGGATGGGCAATGACCTCCAGCTTCAGATGTCTCAGGGTTCGGCGGCGGCGGCTGCCATGTTCAGCAAAGTGATGACGCGTGTTACCGAGGGCGAAGAGCCCGGGGAGTATCCCCCGCAGCCTTCAAATGTGGTGAACGCTTCTGTCGGCGGTATGAGCGATATCTTTTTCGAGGGGCGTGTACCGTCCGCTTTGAATTACGGCAGAGAAGTCTGTGCCGACACCGGTTATCTGTCAACGCCCTGGTGTCCGAGTATCGCCTATGCAAGCTTCGGCCTGAACGGGATGTCCACAGATGGCGGCGAAGGCGGCGCGCCTGTATGGTACTGCAACGAACACAATCAAGACGGGGCACGCTATCCGATCGACCCGGCGTTTTATGGCGGGTAGCGGCGAGTGGTGCGTAATGGCAGGTAAGCCGGGCGAGAAAAATGTCGCGGGGTTTCGCGAAATGGAAGCGTCCATTCGCAGCGGCGCCATAGGTCGGGCTGCGCCCATCCTGCTTTACGGCGAGGAAATTTTCCAGATAAATCATTACGAGCATCTGCTGATACGTCTGTTTTCCGGCGTTTCATCCGCCCCGGGCGCAGCCTTGGGGGATGGCGTGCCTGAGGCGGCGCTGGCACTTGACTTGTCGATCTTCCGGGAAAGCGAAACCGATGACGATCAGATTCTGGCCTCTCTCGATACCTTCCCCATGATGGCGGCGCACCGCGTGGTGGTCGTAAAAAATCATGCGGGACTTTCCTCGGAAGGCGCCGCAAAATCGACACTGCCGGACGCCCTCGCGCAGATTCCCGAAACCTCGCGCCTGATTTTTACCGCCGGAAACATCAACCGCACGCGAGCCCTTTACAAAGCGATCGCGAAATTCGGAGCAGTCTATGAATTTTCGCGCCTTTCGGAATTTGACCTCAAGGCCTTTGCCCAAAAGCGTTTTCGGCAAATGGGCGTTGGGATTTCCCCGGAACTGCTCGGTGCTTTCTGTCAGCAGACGGGATATTTAGAGAAAGACAGTGAAACGGATCTCTTCTCCGTCGAGAATGAAGCAAAGAAAGTCTGCGCTTTTGCCTTGGCGAACGGCCGGACGGAGATCACGGAAGCCGATTTTTTGGAGTGCATGCCTGACGTCCTGCGGACAGACGTCTTTGCCATGCTTGACGCCATCAGTTCCGGCCGCAAAGGGAAAGCGATCGAACTGCTTGAAAGCAGCCTCGCCTCGGGAGAACCTGCCTTTCGCCTTCTCTCCCTGATCACCGGGCATTTCGAGGTCATGCTCGGGTACAAGGAATTGCGTGCACAAGGACGTTCCCTGCCGGAGATCGTGCGCATACTGGGGGAACGCAGCGACTGGCGCGTCAAAAGACTCGGCGGTTTTGCCGAACGGTTTCACGAAGCGGATCTGCGGCGCGTTTTACGGCAACTCTACGATACGGAAAAAAATATCCGCTCCGGGGATATTCCCGAGCGGCTTGCCCTTACCCTTATTTTCGCGGAAATCTAAAGAAGCGCGGATTTCATCAATGCTTCCCTAATCATTTGGGACGGAGCGGTGACCGAGTCCGACTACCACATCGTTGAGATGCAGCAATCCGATGCTCATAAAAACACAGACGGACAGGTGCTCGCCATGGCGTGCGACCGCAATCTTGCCGCCGCCGTTCAGCCCCATCGCCTTGGTCGCGATCTGCGCGACGGCCTCGCGCGCCGCTCCGGCGATCGCGCCGTCCTGCACATGATTTTCCTTGGTCAGCCCCGCCTTGCGCGAAGCCACAATGGCGCGCTCAATAATGATGTGAATGGAATTCATAATATCGCCGCCGATGTCGATTGCGACGGAACGAATCCCGGTTTCCGCGAGATGCGCAATGAATTTTTCCTCTGCTTCCCGGGTCGGCGTCACCGCCAACCGGATCGCAGCGCGCGCGATATCAATGCTGCCTGAATTCTTGTCCATGTGCCTATCATACCACAACCCGGACATCTTCAATACGTCAATCCATCTTTGACACACCTCCTGATTTTGAAAACATGTCACTGTCATTCTGAGAAGCGTGCGCCGCCAAGAAGCCCTGTAACAATTTTGTAATATGAATTTGCTATAATAATGAAAGTTGTCGTGATTTTCCTGCGCGCTATGATACAAGCAGGCGTAGACGAGGTAAAAATATAGGATGACGGATCATAAGGATGAATTATCGAAGCGCTTCGATGTGCTCGAAGAAGAGTTTCGCAAAGCGCACGGAACAGAACCAACCCTCGTACCAGAACCCAGTACAGACGAGGTGCCTTTTACGCTCGACTCCCTTTTTTCAGACGATGATATCGGAGATTCGGCAGCGGCTAAACCGGTAACATCAGCGCAGCCGCCCGCCTTCGCCATGCCGGAGCCATCCGCGGCTCCCGCCACGGAAGAGGTTCCCTTCTATTTCGAAGCTGTGGCGGAAGACACATCTCCGGAGACCCAAACCGCCAGCACCAACACCACCAGTGAAAGAAAACGAGACGGATATATGGCACGTTCATCGAGAAAAAAACAGCGGGGACGTCAAAGGAAAAAGGAACGGCTCGTTACCAAGATATTCAAGGGCCTCCTCTCCGCGATCCTGATCGGCGTCATCGCCGTCAGCGTCTACGGCCTCATCTATGTTTACGGCATCATCAAAGATACGCCGCGGTACGATACGGCGGAGATCGCGAGCAAACTTGAGCTCATGAGTACAATCTATGATGATCAGGGCAACAAGCTGAAAAACGTTTACATGCCGGACGGTCAGCGTGTCCTAATCGCCTTTGAGCAACTTCCCGAAAACACCATTGACGCCTTCATCGCAGTCGAGGATAAAACATTTTGGACACATAAGGGTTTCAATGTCACGCGTATGGCCGGCGCCATTTTGGAAAGTCTTAGCAGAGGCCAAGGCATCAGCGGCGCGAGCGGCACCAGTACGCTCACACAGCAACTCGCGCGGAATATGTGGCTGGTCGACACCAAATCCGATCGCACCATTACGAGAAAGATTCAGGAGGCCTACTATGCCAGACAAATCGAACAGGATCTCAGCAAGGAAGAAATCCTGACAGACTATCTGAACTCGATCTCTTTCGGCAACCACAGTTACGGCATCCAGGCTGCGGCTCAATCCTATTTTGGGAAGCGCGTCGAAGATCTCGACCTGATCGAGTCCGCTGCCCTCGCCTCCCTGCCGGCAGGCCCAAGCGCAAACTCCATGATCGTCACGGTCACCCAAGGCGAGGTCGCACCCGACGATCCGCGCATCTTACTCGCCGGTTCACAGTATACCTATTTATATAGCGACAACATTGAACCGCGACTCAAGCTGGTTCTGAGCCTAATGCTAGAGCAGGGATATATCACACAGGACGAATACGATGCCGCAAACAGAGACAATATCCGTTACCACCTGCATCCAACTGAACTCGAAAGCGAGAGCAATGCCGACTTTTTTGTAAGCTATGCGATCGACAATATCGCCGATGATCTCCTCCGGCGCTATGAGGACGTCACTACCCGCGATGAAGCTATGCAGATGATTTACAGCGGCGGCCTCGATATCTATACGACTTTCAACCAGCGTGCCCAGGATATCGCGACAGAGGAATACAGCAACCCCGAAAACTTCCCTTCCGTTTCGACAGCCAATGCAGATGGGGCGGGCAACCTGGAGGAGCCAAACAGCGATACCATCATGCTGTACAAATATGAAAACATGTTCCAGACGCGGGAGGACGGCAGCGCCTGGTTCTATCTGGATCCCGCCGGCGAGCATCCCGATTTCGTATGGAACGCAGACGGTACGATGACCATTTTCGCGGGAAAAAAACTCGGCGTCTACCGTACCAACAGCGAGGCGGGCGGCGCTGACATTTCGCTCGAATTCCGTGACTTCTACCGCGTGCACGAGGATGATGGCTTCCTTTATATGACAAAAGGCGGCTATATTCCGATCCCGAAGGAATACAAGGGCACCGACGCATCCGGAAACCTCTTGCTGGCGAAGGACTTCTTTACCAGCGAGCACAATGTCTTTGAGACCGACGAAAACGGCGGACTTTGGATCGGCCCCAAGCATTACTCTCTGCGTCAGGAGATCCTGCAGCCGCAGTCGGCTTTCGTCCTGATCGATCACACCAACGGCCAACTCAAGGCCATGGTCGGCGGCCGCGGCGAGATCAAAGGCCAGATGAACTACAACCGCGCCCTCTCTCCGAGACAGCCCGGATCCACAATGAAGCCGATCGGCGTTTACGGGCCCGCGATTGAGATGAGCGCAAACAAAGAACCTACCGGCAGCGACATTACGACCTACGGCCCGTACTGGTCGCCGCTTTCTATTATTATTGACGAAGAAATCGAATACCGCGGAAGAATTTGGCCCAAGAACTGGTACAACAGTTTTCGGGGACCGATGACGATGCGCAGCGCTGTTGAAAATTCGGTGAATGTTACCGCAGTCAAAGTGCAACTCGCGATCGGCAACCAGCGCTCGATCAATTTCCTCAAGAAACTCGGCATCACGACTCTCGTCGAGTCGGGGGACGCCAATGACCTTGCCCCCGGCGCACTCGCACTCGGCGGCATGACGAAGGGCGCGACGCCGCTCGAGATGGCCGCTGCCTACGGAACTTTCGCGAACGCAGGTGTCCGCGTCGCCACGACGACCTATACGGTAATCAAAAACAAGAACGGCGAGGTACTTTTGGAATCCGCGCCGGAACGGACACAGGCCATGGATCCCGGCACCGCCTTTATCATCAACGACATCCTGCGGACGACCATCTCCAATGGTATCGCTTCGGCGGCACGAGTCGCGGGCACCTCGGTAGCGGGCAAAACCGGTACAGCCGACAGCAATTTCGACGCCTGGTTTGTCGGCAACACGCCAAAATATTCGACCGCGATCTGGATCGGCGGCGACGTATCCGTCCGCATGTCCCAGGGATCCGCAGCGGCGTCCCGGTTGTTCAGCAAGATCATGACCCGTGTCATTGAAGGCGAGGAACAGGGTGAGTACCCGCCGAAGCCGGACAATGTCGTGCAGGCAACCGTCAGCACCGGTCTTTCGAACAATCCGGACTTGCCGGGTTCCTATACAGACTATTTTATCGACGGCACCATACCAGACAAGATTGATTTTGGAATCGAGGAAGCGGACATCTGCGCAGAGTCCGGCTATCTGGCGACCCCTTGGTGCGAAAACCACGAACTTCGGAAGTTTTCTACCGCGAAGCCGAAGGAAGGCGAAGAATACCTGCCGGGATCGGTTCTGCCGGAGTACTACTGCCCTCTGCACAACCTCGACCCGAACACCTTCCCGCCCAATCCCTACGAAGCCTTCAACAACGACTTCGGCAAGTCCCAGGTGCCAAATCTCATCGGCCTCTCCTATGAAGATGCCATCACGGCGCTGAACAACCTCAAGCTTGTGATCGGTGAAAGGTTCATAGATCCAAACTGGAGTCAGGTTCCCGCCGGTCAGGTCATCTCACAAAATCCGCTGCCCGGCGTCAAGCTCGACTGGAACAGTCTCGTCAACGTCACGGTCAGCAAGGGCTCCGAAATGGTGGCGGTACCGAATATCATCGGCCTGAACCAAGCTACTGCCGGCACCTACCTGGCGGGCCCCGGATTTACCCTCGGCACGGGAACACCCACCGCGGGTTCCGGCAAACCAGCCGGAGAAATCCTGACCCAAACGCCGGCTGCAAACCAACCGGCCCCGAAAGGTTCGGCGGTCAACTTCACCTACAGCGACGGAACGTGATTTACGCAGGAGAAACACAACACGCAGGATAACACAGCGGGGACAGTTCCTTGAACCGTCCCCGCTGTGTTTTTTGTCTTTTTATCCTGTGTTTTTATCTGCTCTTACTCTTTGCTGCGGTCGAGTGTCGCCTCGTATAATACTTCTGCATTGTCCCATTCGGCAATGATTTCCGGAATGACCTTGTACAGATCGCCCACGATGCCGTAGTCCGCAACTTCAAAGATGGGTGCGTCGGGATCTTTGTTAATCGCGATGATGAATTCCGAGGACTGCATACCGGCCAGATGCTGAATCGCACCCGAGATGCCGCAGGCAAAGTAAATCTTGGGCTTCACCGTCGTGCCGGTCTGCCCTACCTGATAGGCATGATCAATCCATCCGGCGTCGACCGCCGCACGGGACGAACCCGAAACACCGCCGACTTTGTCCGCCAACTCTTTGATGAGTTTGAAACCGTCCGCACCTCCAAGGCCACGCCCTCCGGCTACGATGATGTCCGCATCCGTCAAGGAAACGAGATCCTTTGCGCTCTTCACGACATCCACAACCGTGACATGAATATCGTCCGCCGTAAGAGCCGGAACGACCTTGACCGTTTCTCCCGTCGCGCCAACGTTGCGCTCGCGGCGCGTCATGACGCCCGGGCGCACCGTCGACATCTGCGGCCGGGTATTCGGCGTGATGATCGTCGCCATCAGGTTGCCGCCAAAAGCGGGACGTGTCTGTTTGAGACCTTTGTCTTCCGAAACCGGATCGAGATCACTCGTATCCTGCGTCGTGTACTTGTCCGCATAGTCGATATAGCTGGAGACTTTGACATCAAGTCTCGTGCAGTCAGCGGTCAGACCCGTATTCAGGCGGGCTGCCACACGCGGTGCGAGGTCACGGCCGATGTGCGTCGCGCCGACCAGTACGATCTCCGGCTTCTTTTCCGTAATGAGATCTGTAAGAACCTTCGTGTAACCGTCTGTCGTGAAACGCGCAAGCAAAGGACTTTCGATCACATAAACGCCATCCGCGCCGTACTCGAAACATTCCTGAGAGAGTCCTTCGATATTGTCGCCAACGATCACGGCCCAGACTTTCGTGTCCGATCCGATCTCCCGCGCGAGTCTGCGGCCTTCGCCGATGAGCTCGAGCGCAACGTTCACGAGTTTGCCCGCACGCTGCTCCGCATAGACCCAAACGCCCGTGTAAGCTGAAAGGTCATTGGTAGGGGCTGCTTTCTCGTCGGTATAGATCGCGTCAAACGGGCAAGCTGCGACGCAGGTGTTGCACACCGTACACTTTTCGTTGATGACTGCAATCTTGTCGACCAGATCGATCGCTTCGAAGGGGCAGGCCTTGATACACAACGAGCACCCTTTGCAGTTTTCTTTAATTACATGGATTGCCATCTTGTACCTTCCTCCCTTAGATCACATGCTTGGACTTCAGTCCGACAAGCATGGTTTTGACGATGTCATTCTCCGTATCGCCTTCCAGAATCTCACCCTTGCCCTTCGGCGCAGGCGTGAAGGAACGGTAGACCTTCGTGGGTGACGCATCGAGACCAACTTCCTTCTCGGTATCTACACCCAGATCGGCAGCGCCCCAGACAGCAATATCTTTCTTGACGGCATCAAAGATTCCGCCGACCGACATATAGCGCGGTGTATTCAGTTCTTTGATGGTGGTCAGCATGCAAGGAGTCTGAAGCTGAATCAACTCATAGCCGTCTTCCAGCGCGCGCTTTACGGTGATGCTCTTTTTGTCGTCCGCAATTTCAAATTCCGTGACGTAGGTGACCTGTGGCAAACCCAGTTTTTCCGCGATCTGCGGACCAACCTGCGCCGTATCACCGTCAATTGCCTGGCGTCCCGCGAAGATCAGGTCATAATCGCCGATCTTCTTGATGGCGGCATACAGAGCGTTCGAAGTCGCCCAAGTATCGGAGCCGCCGAGTGCGCGGTCGGAAGCCAGCACGGCTTCGTCAGCGCCCATGGCCAGACATTCGATGAGCATGTCTTTCGCCTGCGGGGGACCCATTGTCACGACCGTGATATGCGTATCCGGCCATTTGTCTTTGATTTTCAGCGCTTCTTCGAGCGCGTTTGCGTCGTCATGGTTCAGAATACTCGGAACGCCTTCACGAATGAGGGTCTTCTTGACGGGATCGATCTTGATCTCATTGGTATCCGGAACCTGCTTCGCACATACGATGATTTTAAATGCCATGTTGTTCCGCCTCCTATCTTCCGATGACCGCGCCGGCAATGACAAGCTTTTGCGCTTCGCTCGTGCCTTCGTAGATCTCCGTGATCTTGGCGTCCCGCATCATGCGCTCAACCGGATAGTCTCTTGTGTAACCATAACCGCCGTGAAGCTGTACGCACTTCGTCGTAACTTCCATCGCGACTTCTGAGGCAAAATATTTGCCCATCGCCGCGGCTGTGCCATATGGCTGATGCTGGTCTTTGAGAATGGAAGCTTTGTAAAGCAGAAGTCTGGCGGCTTCGATCTTCGTGGCGATCGCCGCGATCTCAAAGCGCAGCGGGTCCATGTCGACGAGCCTTCTGCCAAACTGCTTTCTGGCTTTCATATAGTTTAAGGTCACATCGAGAGCGCCCTGTGCGATACCGAGCGCCTGCGCGCCAATGCCGATACGACCGCCGTCCAGTGTGCTCATCGCGACTTTGAAACCATCGCCGGGTTTGCCCAGAATATTTTCTTTCGGGACTTTCACGTTTTGGAAAACGAGTTCCGTCGTCGAACTGCCGCAGATACCCATCTTGTCTTCGGTTTTGCCGATGGAGAAACCTTCAAAAGCTTTTTCCACGATAAAAGCGCTGATGCCGCGGGTCTTCTTGGACTTGTCGGTCATTGCCATGACAATGAAGGTCTCGGCAAAACCACCATTCGTGATAAAGATCTTGGAACCGTTCAGCAGCCAATGATCGCCCATATCCACGGCCTTCGTCTGCTGACCGGCCGCGTCCGTACCCGCGTTGGGTTCTGTGAGTCCGAAAGCGCCGAGCTTGCGTCCCGAACACAGATCCGGCAAATATTTTGCCTTTTGCTCTTCCGTGCCGTAATTAAAAATCGGCCATGCGGCGAGCGAAGTATGACCGCTGACGATGACTCCTGTCGTTGCGCAAACCCGTGAGAGCTCCTCGACGGCGATTGTATACGACAGATTGTCGCCGCCCGCACCTTCGTATTCCTTCGGAAAAGGGATACCTAACAACCCATATCGAGCCAGTTTTTCAACGGTTTCGGATGGGAAGCGATGCTCTTTGTCGATCTCTGCTGCGATGGGCTCAACTTCGCTCACGGCGAACTCCCGCACCAGTTTCCTGACAAATTGCTGTTCCTTTGTCAAACTAAAATCCATATGCTTACCTCCTGACGGACTGGATTTGGACCTACTCCCAAACCCGTACATTCAACCGTATTATTAAACACTAAATTGGCCTTTGGTGCAAGCAAAAATCGAGAATTAAACTGAAATTTTAATGAAATTCATATATGATATAATTTTCGTAATTGCTGCGGACATATTGTCATTCTGCGGCGAAGCTGCAGAATCCGGTGCCGATCACAAGTTTCCGGATTCTCGGGCTTCGTTGCGGGATGATTGTGGCTGTAATTTGCAATTAGGGATTTATGATCATTTTTTGGAGGTGAAAATTATGGCTGTTAAAAAATATGTCGCAGAGTTGATTGGTACGTTTGTGCTTGTTTTGGTCGGCTGCGGGAGCGCCGCCTTTCTCGGAGTCCAAGTAGGCGGAGGGCATCTGGCGGTCGCGCTGGCCTTTGGACTTGCCATCGTGGCTACGGCGTTTGTGATCGGAAATGTTTCGGGCTGCCACATCAACCCAGCCGTCTCGTTCGCCATGCTGCTCTCACGGCGCATAAGCGGCAAGGATTTCGCAGGCTATGTCATTTTCCAGATCATCGGTGCATTGCTCGCCGCGGGCGTCCTGAAATATTTGACGTCCATCTCCACGATCGGCGATCAGACCGGCGCGCTTGGGTCCAACGGATTTGGGTCTGTCGGTATGGCCGGCGCGATCATCGTCGAGATCATCTTGACCTTTATCTTTGTGTTTGCCGTCTTGGGCGTGACCGCCGATCCGGGCAAGGGTTCGGTCGCCGGCCTCGTGATCGGCCTGACGCTTGCCTTCGTGCATATCATCGGCATCCCGCTCACGGGCACTTCGGTCAACCCGGCGAGAAGCATCGGCCCCGCCGTCTTCGCGGGCGGCCAGTCGCTGTCTCAGCTGTGGGTCTTCATCGTCGCCCCGCTCGTTGGCGCCGCGATCGCGGCCCTGCTCTACAAATTGGTCATCGCGCAAAAGACAAACTAAAGAAAAACTCACAATATGGACGCACCTTTTTACTTTCGAGCCGCACTCTATTGTTTATCAGTAAGTGTCATTGCGGACGACGAGTGATAGGAGAGCAAAATCATGAAAAAGAGGATGACTTCGAAGAGGATGATGGTTGCGGCGCTGCTGCTGATCACGGTGGTGGTGGTTTCACTGGCGGCTTGCAGCAGCAAGAGCGCCGGCGGCGCGGCGCAGGACAATGCGGCGGCTACGAGCGCACCAGCTGCGCCGATGGACCCCTCTGCGGATTATGATCCTGATTATGCTGCCGAAGCACAGGCTGTCACGGAGGATAGCGCGGACAGTGCGGCCGGTACTACCTGGAATGTAGCGCAGAGCGGACGAAAGATCACGTTCTCTGCTTATTATACGATCGAGACGAAACGCTTTGATGAGGATTATGGCCGCATCGCCTCGCTTGTGAAAAATTCGGATGGCTATATCGCTACCGAGGAGACCGACACACATTCCTATTATTCCGGCAGCCAAGGACGCAGTTCTTATTTGTCGCTGCGTATTCCGATCGGCAAGTACGATACTTTCCTCAAAGATATCGAAGGCGTCGGCGAAACCGTCAACCGGAGCAAATCTTCACAGGATCTCACTTCTCAGTATTTTGATACGGAAGCGCGCATCGAATTGCTGAAGATGCGCAAGGAACGGCTCATCAAGTACATCGAGGAAGCCACGGAACCCGATGTTATTATTGAGTTTGAGCGCGAATTGACGGACGTCCTTTATGATCTCGACAGTTACGAAGGAAGCAAGAGAGGACTCGACCAGCTTGTGGATTTTGCGACGATAGACGTAAGCCTCAATGAGGTGATCACGGCCGAGACCATCGGCAAAGACGGACAGCCGCTTGGCGAACGCGCACAGAGTGCATTTTCCTTATCCATGATTGGAGTCGGCGACTTCCTGAAGGGCGTCGCGGTGTTCCTCGCCGGAGCGGCGCCCGTCATCGTGCTCCTCCTCATCACCCTGATCATCATCTGGTTGATTTTCAAGCTGGTTCGCCGTATCCGGAGAAGTATCAAGAAGAAAGATCAGATCTTGTAGTCCTCAACGCCGTCCATCAGTCCGAATTCGAGGAGGATCTCCTCCAGGCGTTCCTGGGTCATGGGCGTTGGTATCGTGAACATTTGATTTTCATCGATCGCCTTTGCCAGATCGCGGTACTCCTGCGCCTGATGCGCGGTCGGATCGTATTCGATCACGGTCTTCCGGTTGATTTCCGCACGCTGCACCACGTTGTCCCGCGGGACAAAATAGATGAGCTGTGTGCCGAGTTCCTGGGAGAAGGCGCGCAGCAGTTCGACCTCCCGGTCGACATTGCGGCTATTGCAAATGATGCCGCCAAGCCGGACCCCGCCTTTGTTTGCAAATTTCGCAACGCCTTTCGCGATGTTGTTCGCAGCGTACAGCGCCATCATCTCGCCGCTGGCGACGATGTAGATTTCCTTCGCTTTCCCCTCGCGAATCGGCATGGCAAACCCGCCGCACACCACATCGCCGAGCACATCATAGAATACATAATCCAATTCCGGCGTATACGCGCCAAGCCGTTCGAGCAGCCCGATGGCCGTGATGATACCACGCCCCGCACAGCCCACGCCGGGTTCGGGCCCGCCGGATTCCACACATTTCGTACCGCCGAAGCCTTCCCGCATAATATTCTCGAGTGAGACATCCGCTTCATTGATACGCAGGGTATCGAGTACGGTGCGCTGGGCCAGTCCCCCCAGCAGCAGTCTAGTGGAGTCGGCCTTTGGATCGCAGCCGACCACCATTACTTTTTTTCCGTTTTCGGTCAGCCCTGCCGTTAAATTCTGAGTGGTCGTTGATTTTCCGATTCCCCCTTTTCCGTAAATAGCGATCTGTCTTAACACTTTGTCACTCATGCTTTTCCTCTGTTTCCTCTCTCCTTTGTCATTCCCGCGCAGGCGGGAGTCTATATTTACCGTCTTGAGATTCCCGTCTGCACGGGAATGACAGTATTCTTCATTATATCCGATATTCCGGCTCGGGCAGCGCGCTGGCCAGATGTAGTTTTTCCAGTATCGTCTTGCGCATCGTCAGGAATTCAACGCCGCCCCGGTGCCGGGGATGCGGGAACGAGACTTCCATGATATCACTGATTCGTCCCGGCCGGGGCGTCATGATCACGATGCGGTCGCTGAGATAGATCGCTTCATCGATGTCGTGTGTGACCAAGATCATGGTGGTCTCGTCATGCCGCCACAGTTCCAGCAATTTGTCCTGCAGATCCGCGCGCGTGAAGGAATCGAGCGCGCCCATCGGTTCATCCAAAAGCAGCGCGGCCGGCCGGTTGATCAGCGCGCGCGCGATCGCCACCCGCTGTGCCATGCCGCCCGAAATCTGGTGCGGGAAAGCCTTTTCAAAACCCTGCAGGCCGATCAATTCGATGTATTCCTGCACGCGGCTTTTTTCCTGCTTGTATACGCCTCGGGCTTTGAGACCGGTGGCGATGTTGTTTTCCACCGTAAGCCACGGGAACAGACCACCTTGCTGGAACACATAGCCGCGCTCCGGATCTGTCCCGGTGATGGGCACACCGCCTATGGTAAGCTTGCCGGACAGCGGCGTATCCAGGCCCGCGATCAGTCTCAGCAGCGTGGTCTTGCCGCAGCCGGAGGACCCGATGATCGTGACAAACTCCCCTTTTTCAATTTCCAGACTGACGTCATAAAGCGCCTCGACTTTATTGTCCTCATCGTCGACATAGGTCCGGTATACATTTTCAATGCCAAGTAAAACGTGATTACTCATGAATCAACCCCTTCTGCCAACGAAGCACGCGCCCCTGAACCGCACCGATCGCCCACATAATGAGGGAAAACAGGATGGCCATTACGAGGATGGAGGCGAACACCTTGTAATACGCGGACCAGACTTTCGAGGCATTGATATAATAACCAAGACCGCCGGGCTGTCCCATCATTTCCGCCATGACCAAGGTGGTGAAGGCGAAGCCGTTCGCCGTCGAAATACCGGTAAAGATATTTGGTATCGCATGGGGAATGGCCACGTGAAAAACCAAATACGAGGTTTTCGCACCCAAGGTTCTCGCCACTTCAAAATGCGATTTCGGCGTGCTGGTAATGCCGCGCGCTGTCGCAAACGCGACGGGGAACCACGCACAGATCACGATCAGGAAAGACGCCGCCGAGAAAGGCGTCGGGAACAGCGTAAGGGCGAAAGGCATCCAGGCCACAGCCGGGATGACGCCCGTAAGTTTCAGTACCGGGAATACCCAATAGTACACCCGCGCGAACCAGCCGATGAGAATTCCCGTGCCAACGCCGACCACGACGCCTACGAAAAAACCAACGGCAAACAACCGCAGAGAATACAGGGTATTTTGTAAGATATAATCCCCCTCCATGAGAAAGGATTCTATGATCCTTGCAGGTCCGGGAAAGAACGGCTGCGGAAGCATCAGCAGTTTCGTGCCGAGGATATCCCATGCGGTCAAAGCCAGTCCCATCGCAAAGCGGAACGGTACGCGGTTCAAATATTTCGCGCGCCGATCCGGATCAAACCAGGAATAGACGCCGGCGATCAGATAAAGCAAAATCAATCCGAGTAGGACAAGTTCATAGGCTTCATTCATATTCAGAATGAAGCCGCTCGGAAATTCGTAGTCAGTGACCGCAACGTCCGCGATCTGCGGGAAGAGACGATTCGCCAAAATAGCGATCAAAAATCCCACGAGCGCAAACGGCGCCTTGATTAAAAATTTAGCATTTGCGTATGGATTCGGCAGCCTCGGCCCCTGCGTTTGCAGGGGCGGGACTGAGGCTGCCTGAGTTTTCACAGATGTGAAACGACCCATTGTATGGTCCTCCTTTGGACTCTTACTTGCCGAGTTCGAGATCGACCTTGTAATAGATCTCCGCCGCAAAAGCAGCGGGGTCGGCGGTCTTCAGGTAGCCAATGTTTGCAAGTTCTTCAACAAAATATTTCACATCTGCTTCCACATTCTGCTTCCCTGTCTGATGGTCGTGGAGCGATGGATACTCGTAACTCGTGACAAGCCCTTCCGCCAGATCAATGTCCTCGATCGCGGAGTATTTTCCGGAAGATATGATTTCGACAGCTTCCCTTGGATTGTCCGAGATCCATTCCTGTGCTTTGTGATAGGCACGAAGCAGCGCGGCTACATACTCCGGATTCTCGTTGATCACCTTGGTGGAGGCGTACAGGAAGCAGCAATATTTGCCTGCGAAAGTCGGATCTGTCGAAAGGTCGAAGAGCACTTCGAATTCAGCGTCATCACCTTCGGTGTAGATCGATCCGAGCGGATCCCACAGCGCCGCGACATCGACGTCGCCGTTTCTCAGGGCTTCGATTTCCAGATTGCCGTCAGAGTAAACAACGAATTCAACTTCTCTGTCTTCCGGCTTCGCGGAGATGCCGGCCTTCTCGACCCAGACACTGGCGACCTGGTGCGGCGTACCGCCGATCTCATCTACGCCAACGCGTTTGCCCTTCAGATCGGCAGCTGATTTGATGTCGGACCCTTTGGGTACGAGGAATTTGATGCAGCCATTGTGCAGGCCGTCAACGACCTTGACCTGAACGCCTTCCTCGATGGAGGGGAAGAACTGGAAGTCGCCGTTGACGATGGGAATGGTACCGTTGTTCAGACCGATTTTGCGGGTTTCCGCATCGGCGGAAATCAACGTGACGTCAAAACCTTCTTCGGCAAAGAAGCCTTGATCATAAGCGATGTAGATGGGGGCGCCGCAGAGAGCGCCGTCCTTGCCGGGGATATCGATCTTGCCGTATTTGAATTCGGTCGTCGCTGCCGCAGCGTCCGCCGAGGAGCCGGTATCCGCTTCGTCTGCCGGTGCAGCCGGAGCCGGAGCACTGCTGCCGCCGCCGGATGTGGTCGGGGTTCCGCCGCAAGCGGACAGCGCAAAAATCAGCGCGAGGACGAGGGCGAACCCGATGGACAATTTCTTATACTTCTTCATAATCATTTTTCCTTTCTTCCTAAACCTTCTAAACCAAATTTGCGTTATGCAAATGCTTTCACAAATGCCTGTTCCAAGTCGGTGATCAAATCGGAGGGATCTTCCAATCCCGCTGAAATGCGAATCAGATTTTCAGGGATATCGGCAACCTCCTTTTCCTCAGCCGTCAGCTCGCCGTGTGTAGTCTTGGGCGAATTGACGAGGAGGGAACGGGCGTCGCCGATATTGACGTGATAGTGAAAGAGATCGATGGCGTTGATGAATTTTTCTCGTTGTTCTTCGGTTCCTTTAAAACCAAAGGACAAGAGTCCGCCGGCGCCTTTTTTGAAATCTCTCTGATACAGCGCTTGGTAGGGACTGGATTCCAGCGCCCCATAACGTACCCATTCCACCGCCTTGTGTGCTTCTAAATAAGAAGCCAGGATGAGAGTGGTGCGGCTTTGCTTGTCGATTCGTTCGGACAAGGTCTCGAGCCCGAGGATGGCCAGATACGCATCGAATGGGGAAAGAGACGCGCCGAGAAAATTGAGATAATTGAAGCGGATACGGGAGACGAACGGGGTATCCGGGAAAGCCTCCAGGACACTTCTTTCGTTTCCATCCGTATCCCGCAGGGTATAATATTTTTCCGAAAACTGCGGGAACTTCTCGCTTTTCAAGTCGAAATTACCGCTTTCGAGCACCACGCCCGCAATCACATTGCCGTGACCGCTCAGTCCCTTCGTCGCGGAGTAAACCACAAAGTCCGCACCGTGCGCGATGGGATTGTACAGATACGGCGTCGCAATGGTATTGTCCACCACGAGCGGGATACCGTTGTCGTGCGCCACCTTGGCAATTGCATCTACATCGAACAAATAGGCGTTTGGATTGCTGATACTTTCGATGAAAATCGCTTTCGTGTCCGGCTTGATCTCCTTCGCCAGCTTCGCAGGGTCCGCGATATTCTTTGCGATATCGATCCCAACTCCTAGCTTTGGGAAGATCTTTTTGAAGGCGTCAACGCTGCCGCCATAAAGATACGGTGAGACCAAAACGCGTCCTGCGCCGCCTTCCGCCAGATTGAGCAGCGTATAGCTGATGGCCGCCATGCCGGACGCCAAAGCGATCGCCCCGGCTGCGCCGTCCAAAATACGCAGACGCTCTTCCAACACGGCTACGGTCGGATTGCCGACACGCGTATACAGAAAGCCCGGCGCCGTGTAGCTGAACAGGTCTTTCGCGGCCTGTACGTCACGAAAATCGTAGGCTACCGTTGCATAGATGGGTGGAGATACGGCCTGATTGTGCTGCGCCGGATCGTAGCCCGCATGGATTCGCTGCGTGTCGAATCCGAGAACATTGTCTGACATTTTTTCTCCTTCAAGATACTTGCGCTAACTGCCATGGAAAATTTCGTACACGGGCCTTCCATGTCGCCCGGCTTACACATCATCACGTCATCACCTCTCTTCCCTAATTCCTATCTTCACGATCATCCGTGGGAAAACGTATTTTCCGCCCTGAACTCCCGGGCGTAGATTTCTTTGGAAACATCGAACCCGCCGGGGATTCCCGCCGCGTCGGCCCGACACCTGTGACAATGACGAAATACCGAAAGGTGCTTCTCGGCGGCGGCGCGCGCTTCACTGATCAGGGTGCAGTCCGGTTCGGTGCACCAGGTCAGCTTGTGCTGCGGGATCAACGAGATAATGTTGTATATTTGCGCGCCGCATTCCGAGACTGTTCTTGCTACGGTTTCGATATGGTCCGCATTGATTTCCGGGATAAGAACCGTGTTGACTTTGACCGTTACGCCGGCCTTCGTCACTTTGCGGATACCTTCCAGTTGATTTCGAATCAGGATCTCGGCGGCGGGGACGCCTTCGTACCGCTTTCCTTCGTAGGTGATCTTGCCGCAGATCATGGCTTCGATTTCCGGCTCGACGGCGTTGACGGTCACGGTCAAAGAGTCGATACCGACCTCTATGATCTCGTCTGCAAATTCGGGCAAGAGCAAACCATTCGTGCTCATGCATTTTATTATGGAAGGAAGTTCTTCCTTGATCAGACGGAAGGTCTGAAGAGCATACGGCGTGGCCAGAGTATCGCCGGGGCCCGCAACGCCCGCCACGGTGATATCCGGGCAGAGCGCTACGGCACGGCGGACGCTGGTAAGAGCTTCTTCCGGCGAAAGGAGAGAGGAGGTAACACCGGGACGATCCTCCACGTCGCTGCGTTTTCTGCTGCAAAATTGACATTCTATATTGCACCCGGGGCTGACAGGCAAATGGACCCGGCCCTTGTTGGGCTTTGCCCCTGTGGAGAAGCAAGGATGGGAAAGTGTCAGTTCGCGGAATGTCAGGCTCATCTGTTTCTTTCCTATTCCCTTATCGATACGTGGCCAGCACGGCGTCGTAAATATCTTCGATCACGCGCAGGCCGCCGGAAAATCCGACGTAGTTTGTGGTAAGAACCAAGCGGTACGGCGAGGGGACGGAGATGGAGAGGAAGTCAAAGTCTTTTTCTTTCGCAAGTTCCTTGTCCCAGCCGCTACCGAGAATGATACCGCGTCCTTTGTTCGAAGCCGCGCGGATGACGTCCTGCGCTTTGCCCGCATCCGGCTCAAAACAGAGCGGGATGGTTTTTTTGTCTGATGTAGCGGCGAGTTCGGCCTTGATCGCCGCATGAAACTGCTGCGGCGTGCCATCTACGACAAACTGTTCTTTTGGCACGATACCGACCTCGTGCAGAAGGAATTTCGAGAGCCCCAGCACGTAGCCCGCGTCATGAAGAATATGCGCATGGTTCGGAAGCCCGTAGCGAAATTCGAGCAGGAAGGTCGCCAGATTGTCGATCTCATCGTAATAGGCGCCCTCTTCGCTTTTCAGAAAAGCCTCCGCTTTGCCCACGTCGATACCGGCGCCCTGTTCCGCCGCAAAATCGATCACCTGCCGCAGGAAACGCTCGGTTTCGTTGGCTCCGATGGGGATGAGCGGGAACTGTGTGAACGGCTGTCCATATTTTTCTTCCAGATGTTCTGCGATCGGAAGGCCGTACCACGGCGACGCCAGAATGTTGAAATTGGCGCGTGGGATGCGCTGCCACTCGGTCACGCCGGCGGATTCCGGCCCGAAGAGTACCTGTACGTTCAGTCCGATTCCCGCGAGGAGGCGCTTGTATTCCCGCAGATTGCCCTTCCAGAAGGGATCCTGATACGGAATGGAAGCCCACAGGTTGACGGTGGCTTTCTCGCTGCGTGCCGGATTTTCGGCTTCAAACAGAGAGACGTACTGGTCGATGATGGCATTGACCACCAGACTGTGCGCTTCGAGATTGCTGCATTTAAAGCCTGCGGTTTCTACCGCGACAATCGGTTTGCCTTTCTCACGAAATTCTTCCACGACCGCGTCCACGTCGTCACCGACGATGCCGGCCGTGCAGCCGGTCAGGACGACCTGCAGATCCGTGTCTAGGACTTTGTAGGTATTTTTGATATTTTCGCGCAGGCGGTCGACGCCGCCGAAGACCACTTCCCGCTCGGAGAAATTGGTGCAGGGTGAAGTGCTGCCGCCCGCGTAACCGGTACTGCGCTCGAAAAATCCCTGGATCATATTGCCGCAGCCGGGGCCGGAGTGAAGGATCGGTACGCTGCGCGGGATGGCGACCACGCTTTGCAGCGCACCGATCGCGCACGTATATCGTTCTTGTTCTATGATGCCGCTCATGCTGTCTTCTTCTCCTCCGCCGTGGGATGCCCTTCGAGGAAGGTTTGCGGGGCTTGTTCCAGCCACCACTTGGTATAGGGGTTGACCGCATGCTTCTCAAGGTTCTTGACGAATTCATCATTTTCCAGCGTTTCGAGAATCCGCTCGCCGTAGCGTACGATGCCTTCATAGCCCATACCGAAATGTTCGTCGCCAATCAACTGTGCCGGGATGCCCAGCTTGGCGCCCCAAAGAGTCATGCCACCGTGCCGGCAAAGCAGGACGTCGGGCCGGAGACGGTTCAGCGTGTTGACCAATTCGAATTCCTGCTTGTTGCAGACATTGAAGTTCGGGACATCGCCATAATTGTTTACGGAAGCTGCCAACGCATCGGCGTCTTCGCAGTCGTTATCGTACAGGGGATCGTGATGGAAGATGGAAGCGCCGACTGCTGTGAGGCCCAATTCCCCCAGAATGGACAGGAGTGCGTGACCGTGCGCCGCGCCGCCCGTGACATAGGCGGTATGACCCACAAGCTTCTCACGCAGTTCCGCGATCTGCGGCAGGTATTCCTTTTTCTTCTCAGCAATCAGTGCTTCCGCCTCCGCTTCTTTCCCCAGGAGTTTGCCGAGGGTTCGGAACCAGTGATCGGTTTGGGCTACGCCGTAGGGCGGCGCCGCCTTGATTTCAGGCACGCCGAATTCCTGCTCGAGCGCCGCGCCCAAATACGAACCGAGGGTTTGGCAGGCCTGGATGGTCGCCGTCGCTTCGCTGGCATATCGCAAGCTTTCCACCGTGGAGTAAGGCGTGATGAAGTTCGGCTTTGCGCCAAAGGGCGCGAACCACTCCGAAAAAATATCGCTGCCCCAGAAATTGATGACGTTGATGACGTCGGTGCGCCGTTCTCTGGGCGGCTTGATCAGTTTGCGCGCGATGGCGTGATAGCCCGCATCGAAACCGGACGTCCACACTTTGGATCGAAAGCCCTCGCAGAAAGTCGCGATGACGGGGATTCCCAGTTCTTCTTCAGCCTCATCGCAAACGCTCTCCACATCGTCGCCGATGATGCCGGCCGCGCAGGTGGTAAGAACGAAAATCGCATTGGCATTCGTGCGCGCATGGACTTCGCGGATGGCTTTCTCAAGTTTCGCGGCACCGCCGTAGACCGTGTCGCTTTCGTCCAGATTCGTCGAGAAGATCTTGCGCTGCGTCGGATGGTCAACGCCGCGCAGGGGAGAATTTACCCGGTACGTGAAAGCGAATTCATGCAGGCAGGACGAGCAGCCGACCGGTCCGTGACTGATGACCGCCGCATCCTGAATCAAGGTGACCATGCAGGCGGCCTGCGCGGTGGAGCAGCCGAGGCACTGACTGAAAGACCGGGCTTTGTCTTTCAGGCCGCAGCGGGATTGCTGAACCAATTCGCCGGCGGATCCCTGAAATCCCGTGATGGAACCCAGACGGATCTCCCGTACTGAAACTTCCGGAAGCGATAAATTTACTTTTTCCATAATAATGCTGCCTCTCCTCCCACACTTATATATAAAAAAACACGGCTTGGATTTCTCTTCGCCGTGCCTTTCTGTTTCCCGCGTGTATTTGGTGGTATCAGATGATTTTCGGTACGACGATAGAAGATGCGCGACACATGAACTGCATGCCATGCATGAGCGTCACCAGATTCATGGTGCTCCGCATGGTCGGTATATGGTTGCTGTGTGTCAGTGCGTACAAAGTCGTATCCCTTTCGTATTTCTTATAATACATATATGTTTAATATGCTATATAGTATCATCCATCATTCTGCTTGTCAAGAAAAATTTTGCAATTTTCAAGCATAAATTTTCTTGCTGAAATAGCGGTCTCCGCGGTCGGGGAACAGGGTGACGATCGTGCCGCTACCCACTTCCTTCGCGAGTTGCAGCGCCGCCGCCAAGGCTGCGCCCGAAGAGGTTCCAACAATAATGCCTTCCTTCTTCGCGAGCAAACGTGTCTTTTCGATCGCATCCTGATCGACTACTTTGATCACCCGATCGACAAGTGACATATCCATCGTATCGGCAATAAAGTCGTTGCCGATGCCTTCGATGTCGTAGTCAGCGTGTTCGCCGCCCCCCATGGTAGAACCGACAGGGTCGGCCAGTATGCCCTGAATGACCGGGTTTTGTTCTTTGAGGTAACGTACAACTCCGGAATAGGTACCGCCGCTGCCGGCGCCGGCAACAAAATAGTCAATCCCGCCGCCCAGATCCCGATAGATTTCCGGGCCTGTCGTTTCATAATGCACCTGCGGATTCGCCGGGTTTTTAAACTGTTCCAGCGAAATGGCGTTGGGGATCGTTTTGCGTAATTCTTCCGCTTTTTCCGTCGCACCGAGCATACCCAGTTCACGCGGCGTGTTCACAACTTCGGCGCCGAGCGCCCGCATCAGGGTTTGTTTTTCTTCCGAGAATTTGGTGGGGACGACAAAGATCAAACGATATCCCCTGCGGATGGCGGCGAAGGCGATCCCCAGGCCGGTATTCCCCGCCGTGCCCTCCACGATCGTGCCGCCCGGCACGAGCAGACCCTTTCGCTCTGCATCGTCGATCATCGATTTGCCGATTCTGTCTTTGACGCTGCCGGCAGGATTATAGATTTCCAGCTTTGCGAAAATCTGTACGCCTGCCGGCACCGGCATGTTTCTTAGCTTTACGATCGGCGTTTCTCCGATCAAATCCTGCATGGATTCATAAACACTCATGATTTCCTCCCCTACGCTTTCGCGCGGCCAATCGCAAGTTCCAGATCCGCGATTAAATCGTCAACATGTTCAATCCCGACCGAAAACCGAATCAGCATGTCCGTAATCCCGACTTTTTCGCGAATTTCTTTTGGAATCGAGGCATGTGTCATACTGGCCGGATGACATACGAGCGATTCCACGCCGCCCAGCGATTCCGCCAAAGCAATCAACTGTAAGGACGCGAAAAAGGCGGATGCGTCATAACCCTTTTGCAGTTCAAACGAAATCATCGCGCCGCCGTTCCTAGCCTGCTTTTGATTGATTCCGTAGCCCTGCGCGTCCTTTCGCCCCGGATAGTAAACGGTCTCAACGGCCGGATGCGCCACCAGCCAGTCCGCGATTTTTTCTGCGTTGACTACATGCGCATCCATCCGCACGCCAAGTGTTTTCATGCTTCTTATTAATAGAAAAGAATCAAACGGCTGCTGGACGCCACCCGTCGCGTTCTGAATAAAAGCCAGCCGCTCGGCCAGCTCCGCCGTATTTACGACAGCCAGACCCGCGATCAAATCGCTATGTCCGCCTAAATACTTTGTCGCAGAATGGATGACAATATCTGCTCCCAGCTTGATGGGCCGCTGCAGATAAGGCGTCATAAAGGTGTTGTCCACGAGGAACAGGCTGCCGTTCGCGTGTGTCAGTTCCGCCACGGCCGCAAGATCTGTCACAGTCAGTAGGGGGTTTGCCGGGCTCTCCACCAAGACCGCCTTCACGTCTTTCGTGAGAGCCGCCTTTAGCAGGGACAGGTCGGTGGTATCGACGATTTCATAGCCAACGCCAAAATGCGAGAAAACTTTGTCGAGCACGCGGAAGGTGCCGCCGTACACATTGCTGGAAATAATGATTCTGTCTCCGGATTCAAACAAACTGAGCACGGCCGTGGTCGCCGCCATGCCGGAAGCGAACGCAAAGCCAGCCACGCCGCCTTCCAATTCAGCGATCAGCGCTTCGAGCGCCGCCCGGGTGGGGTTGCTGCTACGCGCATACTCATACTTGGGGTTTCCCCCTAGTCGTTCCTGCATGAACGTCGAGGTCTGGTAAATCGGTGTATTCACCGCCCCCGTGAACTCGTCTCCATAAATCCCACCGTGTATCAGCGCGGACTCAAACTTCTTGTAAATTGCCATGCATACCCATCCTTCGTTTTGCCTCTCCACAATTTTGCATCTTGCTCTCTCCGGCGATAAAGTATATAATTCATATATGTTTTATTTAATATAAATTGTAGACGAATTTTTACCCCATGTCAAATAGACAATGCAGACACAGGGACAGGCCCTCTGTCTTGCTCACATTGGCATAACAGGCACAGACAGACAGACAGACAGACAGACAGACAGACAGACAGACAGACAGACAGACAGACAGACAGACAGACAGACAGACAGACAGACAGACAGACAGACAGACAGACAGACAGACAGACAGACAGACA
>BNUG01000016.1 GCA_025997195.1 Clostridia bacterium
ATGATGAGGATGCGGGATCCCGGTCGATTTGGCAATATGCGTGCTTTTTCGTGAAACAGGGATTTCACGTCATCTTTTTTGGTACGGATGATACGAGACATGAGCCCTATGCTACGGAACTGGAGGCGATGGGGGTCTTGGTGCTTGCGGATCCGTATTTTGAGCGCGGGATTCATGCTTGGCTCGAAGACAATGCGGCACTGATCGACTATGTGATCATCAACCGTATGCATGTTGTCAATCGGTATTTTCGCATTTTGAAGGATGCGATCAAAGGCGCGGTGTTTGCCTATATGGTGAGCGATCTTGTTTTTTTGCGCGAGAGCCGGGACGAAGCGAATGTAGACCGGCCCGATCTGGAGCGGCATATTGAGATCTTGCGGAGTGCGGATCTTGCGTATATGCGGGAGTTTGACTATACTTATGTCTTTTCTGATTACGAGCGGGATTTGATTTTGGATTTGGATCCGACGATCGAGGTGAAACAGCTGCCGGTATATGTGTTTGAGGATGCGAAGCTGTTTGCTGTGGATTCTGCACCGGACCCGGTGACCACTGTCCGCCAAGAGGGGTTTCTCTTTGTCGGGGGGTCTGGACACAAACCGAATATGGATGCAACGGAGTGGCTGGCGGCGGAGATCGCGCCGCGAATCGCCGCCTTGCTGCCGGGCGCCCGAATCACGGTTGTTGGCGGGTATCCGGAGGAAGTGATTGCGCGGCTTTCGTCGGAGACGGTTTCGTTTGCCGGGCGTATTTCGGATGCGGAGCTTGACCGGTCTTATCGCGCGTCGCGTATCTGTCTTGTGCCACTGCGTTTTGGCGCGGGCGTCAAGGGAAAGGTCATTGAGGCGATGCACTACGGGTTGCCTGTTGTCACGACTTCTATCGGCGCGGAGGGGATTTCCGGTGCGGCGGATGTTTTCACCGTGCGGGATGACGCGGATACGTTCGCGGAGGCAGCCTGCTTGCTTTATCAGGAGGCAGCGGGACGGAAAACACAGACGGAACGGCAGCGTACGCTTCTTGCGTCATTCTTTTCCGTGTCTTCGCTGACGCGTATTCTTGCGGCGGACTTTGGTTTGAGCGGCTCCGCGGACGGCGCCGGTGGTACGGCGACGGATGAGACTTCGGCTCCTTTTGTTCGCGCGTTGCTGGTGCCTCGCGCGGAGCAGACGAGACTTGTGTTTCCGGAAGTTTCGGACCCGGAAGTATCGATCTTGATTCCGGTTCATAATAAATTTGATTTCACCTACGCTTGTTTGAAGAGTGTGCTGGATACTTGCGGCGGGATTTCCTATGAAGTGATCGTTGCGGACGATGCTTCGACGGATAAAACGGCGGGGCTTTCGCATATCGTGCATGGCGTTACGATCGTACGAAACGAAACGCCGCTACTCTTTTTGCGCAATTGCAACCACGCGGCAAAAACGGTACGCGGGCAATATCTTGTTTTCCTGAACAACGATACGATCGTCAAACAGGGATGGCTTGCCGCGATGCTGGGCTGCGTGAAATCGTCGGAGGATATTGGGGTCGTCGGTTCGAAATTATTATTCGCGGACGGGCGGCTGCAGGAAGCGGGCGGCATCATTTGGACGGATGGAACCGGGTTTAATTATGGCAGAGAAAAAGAGCCGGAGGATCCGGCGTTCGCGGATCGGCGCGAGGTGGACTATGTGTCGGGCTGCTCGCTGTTGGTGCGGCGCGAACTTTGGGAAGCGGTCGGCGGATTCGACGAACGGTTTGCGCCTGCGTATTATGAGGATACGGATTTGTGTTTTGAGGCGCGGCGGCGTGGGTATCGCGTGATGGTCGAGCCGGAATCCGTGCTGGTGCATTTTGAGGGCGTCAGCAACGGGCGGGATCTTTCGGCCGGCGTGAAGGCGCATCAGGAGAAAAACCGCGCGGTGTTTGCGGAGAAGTGGCGGGACGTGCTGGAGACGGAGCAGTTTGCGCCGTGTACGGAGTTTGCGAAGGCGAGCGATCGGGGGTGGCGGCGCGATGAGCCTGTTTAAAAAGCGTTCGCCGGAGCGGAAGGCGACATTTTTTTTCCACATCGACAAGTTCGAGTGCGAGGATGGGCGCGTGTCCGTTTCGGGGTGGGCGTTTTTTGCGGAGGAAGAGGTGCGGGGCGCTGCGGTTTTGTTTCGCCGGTCCGGGCAAAACGCGGACGAAACAAAATCCGGACAAGACTCCGGGATCTTTACGGTAGACGCCGTGTATGGCAATCCGCGGGAGGATCTTGCCGCCCATTTCGGCTCGGAACATTTTGATCTTGCGCTTGCGGAACGTGCCGGGCGGGCCGGTTTTTTTGCGGAGATCGTGGCGGAAAATGCGGAGGGGTTTGAAGCCGTACTTCGCGTCATGGGGAAGACGCGGCAAGAAGAGATCGCGCTGGGAGTGGTGACAGAGGACCGCCCGAAGGAACGATCGCCCGGCGCGACCCCGGCGATACCTGCTTTCTACGCACTTCGGGATGTGGACGCGCCTACAGATCTATGGCCGGGACGGAGGGAGATTCCCGCCTTCGCGGGAAGGACAGGCTGTGCGGGAAGGACAGGCGGGAATCTCCCTCCCGTGGACATCATCATTCCGGTGTACAACGGGCTTGAATACTTAGATACCTTCTTCGCGTCCGTGCGGCGCACAGAGGCGCCGTATCGGTTGATTCTGATTGATGACGCGAGTCCGGATCCGCGCGTGTGGCCGTACCTGGAGGAAGCTGCGCGCGTGTTTGCGAACGCGGCAATCACAAATTCAAAGTTTCTGTTGCTGAGGAACGAGACGAATCTTGGCTTTGTGAAAACAGTGAATGAAGGACTTCGGTTGACAGAAGGCCATACCGTCATCCTCAACACAGACGTCGAACTCCCGGAAGGCTGGCTGGAACGCCTCCTTGCACCAATCCTGCTCGATGATCTTGTGGCGTCCGTGACGCCTTTTTCAAACAGCGCAGAGATTTATAGTTTCCCTGTGTCTGCGATAGACAATGAGATTCCGTCTTGGCTGACGGTTGCGGAAGTCGATGACGTCTTTCGCCGTGTCAGGCCGGGCTATACGGAGATTCCAACCGGCGTTGGATTTTGCATGGCGCTTGGCAAGAAGGCGTTGTCTGCGGTTGGCCTCTTTGAGGAAGAAACATTCGCGGAGGGATATGGTGAGGAAAACGACTGGTGTCGGCGTGCCGCTTCCCTTGGCTACCGAAACGTGCTGGCGGAAAACTTGTTTGTCTGGCACAAGCACGGCGGGAGTTTTTTGCCCGAAGAAAAACAAAGACTTATGGCGCGCAATGCGGCGAAACTTTCCGAAAAGCATCCGGACTATGACGAGGCGATCGCACGCTTTATGCGTAGAGATCCGCTCCGCCCGTTCCGAAATGATGTACTGTTTGAACTTCTGCGAACAAGGGAAGATGCGGAAACGATTCTGGTCTTTACGCACGACTGGGGCGGCGGGGCATCCCTGTATCTTGACGAACGGACAGGCGAATGGCTCGCAGAGGGAAGGCGCGTTCTGACAGTGCGTACGGATTCTTCGCGGCACGTGTTCGAAGCGGAACTTCGCCTGCGAGAACTGAACGCCGCTTTCCTGCTGCGCACGCCGGAAGCGCTCATACGACATACGACGGAAGATATCGGTGGGGTACTCGATGGTGTGCGGATTGATGAGATTTTTGTCAATAGTATCGCTTCCTTCACGGACATCCCTGCGGCGCTTGTCTTAATCCAAAAGATCAAAGCAGAAAAAAAAGCGAGGCTCGTCCTCCCTCTCCATGACTATCTTTGCGTTTGTCCCACAATCCATGTCGTGAAGAAGGATAGCCTGTACTGCGGGCTTGTGACAGATCCTGCGGTTTGCGACGCTTGTCTCACAGACAATCCCTACAATCTTTCCGGAACGAAAGACATGGCCGCCTGGCGGACTGCATGGGGAACGCTGCTAAAAGCCTGTGACGAGGTGCGTTGTTTTTCACCATCCAGCGAAGAGATATTGAAGAAGGTCTATCCTTCGCTGACAAATCTGACTTTGAAGCCGCATCGTCCCTGTCCGCTGCCGGCACTCGGTGACCGTCCGAAAACAACAGACACGATCAATATCGGGCTGATCGGCAAGCTGAGCGATATCAAAGGTCGCCGCATCGTCGAAAAAATGCTTTCCGCGGCAGGCAATGTCGCGCTGCAGGAAGCGAAGAACGCACAGGAAGCCACGGAAAGAAACGGCCTTCGCCGGGTTCGCTTGATTTTGCTCGGGTATGCCGAACCGCCGATTGACGCCGCGGATGAAAGCGAAATCGTACGCTTCCGGGAAACGGGAAGTTACGCACGGGAAGATCTGCCAAAGCTAATTGCAAAATATGATATCGATATCGTTTTCATCGCCTCGACGGGGCCCGAGACTTTTTCGTATACTACGGCTGAGGCGATCTCGATGGGCCTTCCTGTTGCCGGTTTCGATTTCGGCGGTCAGGCCGATCAAATCAGGCAAATCGAAAACGGTCTGCTCCTTCCGATTGCGTTCGTTCATGATGCGGATGCTGACACAGAACGCAACGCGCGATTGTTTGCCTTTGCGAATTCGCAGGCAGCCAGTCGTCACAGAAAATAGAACGCGTATGGTGTCAACGCCGAATTAAAAATGGAAAAGAAATAGATTTTAGGAGAACGGCGAGGATACAGGATGACGGAGCGGATAGAGCGAATCGCAGAAGAAAACAGAAAAGGCTCGCGTACGGCGCGTATCCTTATTTCTTGTGTGCTTTCGTTTGTCTCTGTTGCGACCTTCCATATGCGGATGGATATTCTCGCAGTACGGGATTCGTTTGTGCCGGCGGAACCGGTCGGGACGCTTGGGTTCGCCGTGCTTGCGATGCTCGGATGCCTGGCGCTCGCGCGGACGGACAGGCGCCTGTCCGTCCATGCAGGAGTGTTCTCCTGCATCTTCGGCCTTTGGGAGGCACTTGGGTATACCTTCGAAACCTATCAGGGAATTTACGGAATTGTCGCCACGACCGACCAGATGGCAAAAACAGGGCTAAAATTTATGGGAGCAGCTTGGACTGCCTTTGTTATTTTTGTTCTGCTTGTACGAGCGGCGGAGTATTTTACGGCAAAATCGTCAGGCGCAGAGAAATACGATGAACCGGGCAGGAGCGAAAAATTCTTCTCGGGGAAAGGGATTTTTGTATTATGGGCAGTGATCTTTGCCTGCTGGCTGCCTTATTTCATCCATTGGTATCCGGGAATTTTTTTCAGCGATTCGTATATCATCATGCGGCAAGTGATTACAGAGGAATACACCCGGTTTTCCCCGATTTTGCATTTGCTGTTTGTCAAAGCTTGCATGACTGCAGGCGGAATGACAGCAGACATTACTGCCGGAGCGGGAATCTATGTTCTGATTCAGACGATTGCTATGTCCGGCTTCTTTGCGGCCGCGCTTCGCAAGATGATTCGGTGGCGCGTTCATGGCGCCGCAGTGATCGGAACATTCGTGTGTCTTGCCTTCGTTCCGGTCTTTCCGATTTTTGCAATCACGATGAGCAAAGATACAATCTTTGGCGGATTCTTCCTGATGTTCGTTTGTTGCCTGATCGACTATGTAGGGACGCGGGGAAACAGCATACGATCGATTTCCGGCATGTTCATTTTCATTGGGTCGGCGGTCGGCATGATGGGGTTCCGCGCGAATGGACTTCCGATCTTTCTTGCCGCAGTGGTTCTCGTTTTATTTCTCTACCCCTATGCGCGAAAGCACTTTGCTTTCGCGGGAGCGGCCTCGTGGATTGTATTTCTTGTGATAACAAATACGGCGGCGACGGCAATCGATGCTTACGACAATGATAACGATGGGTTCATCTCGAGCGTGACGGTACCCGTGCAGCAGATCGCGCGCGTCGTTTCTCTTCATGGAGAGGAGCTGTCTGACGGAAACCAAGAATTTGTTGAGAATGTTTTTACAGACCGGCAAGGGGAAGGCGCATATGCCCCGGGGATGGTGGCCGAAGCATACAATCCAATCCTGATAGACCCTCTGTATCGCTGGCTGAACGAGGACTGGATTGCAGGAAACAAAACTTTGTTCCTCAAGGGATGGCTGTCGCTCACAAAAGATTATCCGCAAGATGCGATCACGGCAACACTTGTAAACGGATATGGATATTGGTGGCCGGAAATCCGCGATCTCGGTGATAATTTTACGGCCGGAAAACTCGAGACGATAGACACATTCGGGCTGAGCGCCACCGGTTACAATGCAGAATCGATGCAACAGAGGTCTGCTGACATGAATACACTGATCGCGTTTTTCAGTGCGTCGCCTTTTGGTATCTTCTTCCGTGTCAGTCTGCCGGCGATCGCGGGCCTCTTTCTTGTTGTTTTGACGACATACCGAAAACGCAAAAGAGAACTCGCGCTGCTTGTGCCGCTGATCGTACTTTGGACAACTTGTCTGGCGGGACCGCTCAATGCGGAATACCGATATTTTTTCGGCGCGTTCTGCATCTTGCCCGTGCTCGCCGGATTTTTCTTTTTCAAGCGGAGGGAGACCGAACGACCGATATCGCCAAAGAGGAACAGGATGATCAACAGGACTGAGGACATATGAAAATCTCCGGGAAAGACGACCCTCTCTATGCAAAAATCGTGATCGCCGTGCTCGGCGTCATTCTCGTGTTTGCCGTCTATGCGCACATCCGTTTATATACGCTGGGAACCGGCCTCTGGTATGACGAGGCGGCGCTTGCGGGGAACATCATCGACCGCAGCGTACGCAATATGCTCACACAGCCGCTTTCCAATCTGCAGACCGCACCGCTCCTGTATCTGATCTGTGTCAAAGCGCTCACCGTGCTCTTTGGCGCAGGTGAAGGCGTTCTTCGCGTCTTTTCGCTGATCGCTTTCTTGATAACATTGCCCGTGCAGGCCTTGGTCATGCGGCGTGCGCTCGGCGTCGCAAAGCCCTTTGTTTGGTTCGGTATTTGCATGACCGCAACGTTCGGCCTGTATTTTCGTTATTCCCATGAACTGAAACCGTATATGAGTGACACGCTTTTTGTATTGGCCGTGCTGCTCGCCTATTGGTGGTTTCGGGAGGGACGAATCCGGTCGGTTGCCTTTGCGGCGATTTGCTGTATCGTCATTTTGTTTTCAGCGCCGGCCGCTTTTTTCATCGCAGGGGTTTTCATCACAGAGATCCTCCTGCGCCTTCGCAGAAAGAATTTGCGCGCGCTTTTTCCGCTGTTTGGGGCGGGCGTCCTCGTTCTTGCCGTTTTTGTACTCAATTATCTGTTTTGGATTCAGGGCTCGGTCTCTGTTTCCGACATGCAGGATTGGTGGCGGAATTATCATTTCGACTTTTTCGCGCACAGTTCGGATACGATTCGCCACAATGCGGAAATCCTGTTCGAATTGTTTGCTTCTCTCGGCGGCTGGCGGATTCCCTTACTCGTCTTTGCCTGCGGTGGTTTTGTTTGCTCCCTGCGCAAACGACACGCGGTCACGGCGGCGGTAGGCGCTTCTGTTCTGCTGCTCCTGGTCGCCTCGCATCTGAAAATGTATCCCGTCTACGACAGACTATGGCTGTTTGTTTATGCCCTTTCGTTTGTCTACGCCGCCCTCTTCCTATCCGCAATTTTTACCGGACTTGCCGGCGGTAAAGAAAAACCCGGCCCCCTGCGCACGGCCGGCCGCGTTGCGGCGATAGCGGCGTCGTTTGCGCTGCTGATCGGTTGCTCGCAATTGACCGGATATGCTACGGCCGAGGAAGAGGTCAAATATCCCGGAGACGTGACCAAACCATTGATCGAGTATGTGCGGGAACATATCAAAGAAGGCGAAAAATTTGTGGGCCTCGGAAACGCACACCTCGTCGTCGGGTACAACAACGGATACGGCTCGCTTCGGATTGGAAATGTTTCGGAAGACAATATTGTATACTCCGAGAAATTTGTGATCGCACATGACGCAGTGTGCGTCGAGGCACAGAAAAAAGCGTATGTCCTGATGTACCAATACAATAGCCAACTCGAAGATCTCTTGTCTGAACTGCGCAAAACCGGCGACATAGAACTCGTGATGGACGTCCATCAGACGCGTTTATATTATTATTGCTCCGCCGATTCAATATTACGCCAATCCATTCGGGAGGATCAGTGATTCAAACAGCGGTATGCAGTTCCCGGCAAGGATCACCGCATCAAAATTTCCGCTTTCGAGTTCGGAACGAAGGATGTCTCCGGTTTCATCGTAGCGGGGATCGACAACCGTGATCTCGGCGGCGCCCAGTGAGAGAAATGCGGTGGTTCTGATCGCCATAGAATCCATCACAACCAACAGGCGGCAGGTCCCGCCGGTACTATGGTTTGAGATCCGGTAGAGTGAATTTGGATACCGGAGATAATTGAGAATCCAGTATGGGCGCGGATTTGTATCAAGCTGTTCCTCCAGGCCATTCATGAGGACCTCATGAAATGTTCCTCTTTCTTCTAAGCCTGTAGCGGGAACAACCATGCTAAAATCCGTTGGATACGCAGGGAAATACAACTCGAAACTGTCGATTCTCGTGAAGAAGCGGCCGGAGGACTCGGTGAAAAATCCCCGGAAAGGATACGATTTTATCGTGTAGTTTTCCGTACTGAATACGTAGTCTATCTCCTCGTCATAGGGCACGCCCAGGCCGAGCAGCACTTCGGCCAGGATTTTCGCCGATTGAAACTCCACATCGGTTTTGAGATGGCCGTCCGTTCGGAGTGCGATCTGCCCCGCATATCCGCTCCGGCGCAGCGTTTGATCGATATCCAAAATCCGAATTCCTTTTTCGTCCAAAGCAGAAAGCAAGTCGTCGTTTCGCTTGCCAAAGAACTCGATTTCCCGGGAAGCCGCCAGATCTGTATCCTGAAACCGAGCCGGTATCTGTGCGAACAGCAGCGGAATCCCCTGCTCACCGCACAGAGCATCCATCTCCGCAATGGAATCCGCGACTGCCGAGATATCCAGCGGGAGTCCTTCAAACCGCTGCAGCGCCCCGTTTTCGTCCTTCATATAATTGTAGTTGTCTACTGATTTTCGGTCTAATCCAAGCATGGACAGACCGGCTGCATCGATCAAATTGTCCCGCAGAAAGAAGTCCTCCCGGTATGCCGCTTCCCATCCGCCCTCATATTCACGCACATTGTCCGGTGTGACAGACGGCAAGTCCTGTCCCAGCTTTTCGCCAAGTCCCCCGATATTGGCGAAGAAAAAGAAAAAGATGAACACGGCGAACACGATCGCGGTGGCGTAGCCGGCTACGCGCGGGCCGCCCTGTTTTTCCGTTTGCTTTTGCGTTTCATTTTCCATGTTTGTCATTCCTGGTTCGTTATTCCTAAAAATTGAAATAAATGAAGGGGTCGTAACTGCCGATCACCGTGAATCCCGCACACGCAATCAGCAGAAAGATCCGGTATACATCGCCGGCGATATTCAGCGTTCGCCGTATTCCCGGAGACGAGGCCTGTGTGAGACGCTCCCACAGGTTTTTGCAGACAGGTGTGCAGGCAATCACACAGATGACCAACACCAGCCAAATGTCTTTCAGGAAAAACAACGCTGTCTCGTTGTACAGAGGCAAGGCCTGGCCACCCGGCGCCGACCCAAACATCGTACGGAAGTAGGCGATGGCACTACCCAAATTGCCCGCGCGAAAGATCACCCAACCGATCATGAAACACAGGATTGTGAAGATACGGTACACGACGCTCAGAACCGGGGAGCGCCCTGTTTTTTTCGGAATGTCAAAGAGTTTTTCTATCGTCAGCAGGACGAAATAGAAGAACCCCCAGGCGATGAAATTCCAGCCTGCGCCATGCCAGACCCCCGTGAGCATCCAGGTGATGAAGAGGTTGAACACCAGTCTCCGTTTGCTTTTGACACGGGAGCCGCCGAGGGGAAAATATACGTAGTCGCGAAACCAGCTTGAAAGTGAGATATGCCACCGCCTCCAAAATTCCGTGATCGATTTCGCGATATAAGGATAATTGAAATTTTCGTCAATGCGAAAGCCAAACATACGTCCGAGGCCAATGGCCATGTCGCTGTAGCCCGAAAAGTCAAAGTAGATCTGAAACGTGTAGCAGATGATTCCAAGCCAGGCTCCAAGGACGGTGGCGTTTTGTGCCGGCAGATCGAAAGCGCGGTCGGCAATCATGCCCAACGCATTTGCCAGCAGGATTTTCTTTGCAAGTCCGAAAATGAACCGCTTGCTGCCATAAGTAAAATCCATCAGATTAAAATGATTGCTCCGGTTCGTGATTTGATCTGCGATCGATTCGTAGCGAATGATCGGTCCTGCGATCAGCGGCGGGAAGAGGGCGATGTAGAGAGCGGTATTCAACGGATTCTTCTGTACGCGCGCAGTCCCCCGGTAGACGTCGATCACATAACTCATGGCTTGGAACGTGAAAAAAGAGATTCCGATCGGAAGCACGTTGCCGGGCGGGGTGAAAGAAACTCCGAAGAAACGATCGATATTGAGGATGGCAAAATCGAGATACTTATACACAAAAAAGATCCCGATGTTGTAGACGATCATCAAGGCGAGAAGTGCTTTCGCGCCCAATCGTCCGCGCAGGCGATCGACGCCAATGCCCAATGCCCAGTTCACGAAAATCGACAGGGTCATGACATAGACGAATTTCGGTTCGCCATAGCCATAGAAGCACAAACTCATGACCAGCAGAAAGATATTTTTCCACCGCAGCGGCCGTATGAGAAAATACCCGCCCAGGCAGAGCGGAAGAAAGACGAAGAGAAATATCGCAGACGAAAAGATCATAGCAAAATTCAGTATAGCGCAAGCGTTATTTTTAAACAATACAAACGCCCCGGAATACGGTAAAATCAAATATTATGACAGAAACACAAACCAGGATATTTCTTTCTGTAGTGACGAGGACTCAAGGGCGGCGTCCGGAAGAGCTTGCCGATGTTTTTGATTGTCTCGCCGCGCAGACGAGTCAGGATTTTGAGCATATCGTTGTCGGGCACAAACTGACGCCGGAGGACAGGGCTGTGGTCGAATCCCTGATCGACCATCTCCCGCAGGCAGCGCGTGCGCGAACCCGCCTAATCCTTGAGGAGCATGGCGGCCGCACGAGGCCGCTCAACACGGGATTCGAGGCGGCGCGGGGCAGGTATATCGTGACGCTGGACGACGATGACTTGATGTATGAAGATTGGGTGATGGCGTTTGCGGAACTCGAGCGTTCGAACGCGGGAAAAGTTTTGCACGCATATGCGCATATGCAGACCTGGACGTCCGGTATGGATGAAACCGGAAAGAAGCGGCGGTGCGGAACGAGCGAAATCAGCGAAGAATACTGCCGGGATTTCAATCTTCTCGATCAGCTTGGGACGAATCGCTGCCCGATTTTCACGGTCGCATTCCCACGAGAAGTTTTTCATGATAAAAACCTCCGTTTTGACGAAACCTTGACGACATATGAAGACTGGGACTATATCATGCGCGCGGCACGTTGCTGTGGCGTCGCCGATATCCCGAGAGCAACCGGACGATATCGTATCTGGGAGCGGGCGGAAAACTCGCTCACGGCTCACGCGCGGGATGAATGGAACGAAAACCGTACCCGGGTTCTCGATAAGATCGCGGAAGAGCCGCTGACGCTAACCCCGGAAGAAGTCAAAGACCTGGAAACGCGTATGACGCAGCGCTGGCAACTGGAGAAATTGATCGGAGATGATCAAATCGCCGCGCTGATCGAGGATTTTGCTTCAGATGGAGCGGCGCGCCTCCGGACTGCAAAATTGTATGTGGATACGGGTAAAGATTTTGGTGAAGATCGCGTTTTGGAGGGATCGCTCGAGACGGAAGGGAATCGCTTTCGGATTGAATACAAGGAAATCGCCCGTTTTGGAAAACCTTTGCGGCTCCGCTGGGATCCCACGGAACGTAAGAATCTTTGGCTTCAGGATTTGGAGATTGCATTGCATCAAAAAACGGGACGGATTCGCGTCCCGGTAGCAAAGGTTCGCACGAACGGAAAGGTTTTCAAGGACGCAGGCACAGGCGGCGGGTTTGGCATTTGGTGTTTTGCGGATGACCCGCAGATCATTTTCCCAGTCGCTCGCGGCACAGATGCGGCAAACGCAAAGCTTGTCATCACGGGACAGTGCCGCCGTTTCATTCCGGATGAGGCGCTCAGATAAGTGCGATCGACAAAGATCGCGATGCTGATTTGAGAAACAAAAGAGGGGCGTTTTTCGATGAAACAAAAACGAAGAAGGCGCTGCATACGACAATGATCACTACGTATGGAGTGAAACGCAATGCGTATAGCGGCAATATCCAGTCTGAGGTAACGATGGAGGATTTGTTTCAATGATAGAAAGGAACGTTGATTTGGAGAATCGGAACTCATGCGTTGTTACTGTACTGAGCGTGAAGGAGATGGTTCGGTATTGTGATGACATGGAACGGATTGCGAGTAGTGAGACCTTTTGCGCAGATGCCTATATCGCATATCTGATCGATTTTGAAACAATATCACCGGAGATAGAGACTCCGGCAGGATGGGAACTTGCAGATGCCAGAAGGATCGTTTCCGGACAGTATTACGACAAGTCATTCATTCTGGAACATGATGAATTTATCAGTACGATATGTATCTGTAGTTTGTATGCGTGTATTAGACAATTTGAAAATGTAATGTTTGTGTATCCGGAATATTTCGCACAAGCGGAAATGCTTTTCGAGATCGATATCGCAGAAAATGCGATCGTGCTTCCGTCATATGATGCAACCCCAAATTCTGACGCGTCGCGTAGAGGACATCGTTCGTATTTGGGGTTGATGATATTTTCACGCGGAGAGGGCGTGGAAGCCTTTCTGGCCTGGTGTGAGCACAAAATCGATTTTGTGCTCAACTACTGCGGGTCCTTTCCTGCTGCTCCGGATGTCGATTTGGAGTTTGTCAGCCAATGGGATTTCTTTTCAAATTGGATAGACTTTGCTTCGATATTTCCTCTGAAGATTTTCAGTGAAAACCTTCGGCTTCCAAGCGGCGGTTCGGAAGTCGGTGACCCCCCCCCCTATCCATATGATAAATTTCAAAATGGGGTGCCAATATCGAGGATTCTCCGGCAAAACTATATGAGAAATTATCGCCTTCGCCGGAAATGTCAAGGCGACCCTTTCGGTTCTGCGAATATCCTATTGGGGAATAGCGTAGTTTTAGGAGATACATTTCCGGTACCTTTCACGCCCGTCATGAAAGAGATTTATCTCTCCAGAGCGGATCTTCAGACAGTCTTTGGAGAGTTGTCCGGCTATTGGGCGAGGCGATCTTATACCGAATGGTTTTTGAACCATCGGGACATCGATGCAGACCTGGTGAAATTGGATGATGCCTATTTTACACAGGTGGGCCAAGCGTATCATCAATTCATGGAAAAAGAAGCTGCAGAGAAACCGAACCGGCTGGCACGAAGACTCCATCGAAAAAAAGATCAAACTCCGGCGGTATCCTTGCCCAAAGGTGTTAATCTATGTGGTTATATCAACGGCGAATACGGGCTTGGCGAATCCCTACGGACGCTTGCAGATGCGCTTGACATAGCAGGGATTCCTTTCACCATTGTCGAGCATCGAATCGGCCGGGCCAGTCATTCTGATTTAAAATGGGATCACAAAGTTTCAAATGAATTCATCTATGACACGAATCTGATCGGTGTTAACATCGATGAGATTGGGTTATTCATGCAAGGAGCAGACCCAAGTGTATTCAGACAGAGATACAATATCGGATATTTGTTCTGGGAAATTGCGAAGCTTCCGGAGAATTGGGTGCCAGAACTTAAATTATTGGATGAAATCTGGACGGCGAGCAATTTTTTAACTGAAATTTTTAGTACTTATACAAAAACCCCGGTTCGCACGATTCCTTTGGCGGTGGATGCAAAAATCGATACCTCGCTTACACGTACGGATTTCGGAATTGAAGAGGATGCCTTCTTGTTCCTTATGAACTATGACCCTCACAGCGGGGAAGCGCGAAAAAATCCGAAAGCTGCCATTCAAGCCTTCCGAAAGGCTTTCTCCGGTGACGAAAGGGTGCGGCTCGTAATCAAGGCAAATACCTACGGGAAGTCAGGAGAGGAAGTCAAATTGATCCATGAGTTGGCGAACGACCCAAACATTGATTTAATTTTGGAGACATTTGCAAAAGAAAAAGTCAATGCGTTGATTCATTGTTGCGATGCACTTGTTTCCCTTCACCGCGCAGAAGGATTTGGTCTTGTCCCCGCAGAAGCGATGTACTTTGGGAAACCCGTGATTTTGACCAATTGGAGTGGCAATACTGAATATATGACGCCGGAAAATTGTTGTCCCGTAGGCTATAAGATGATGCCGATCGGTGAGGGCGACCCGGTCTATCCGGCGAACGGCGAGTGGGCTGACCCCGATGTGGAGCAGGCCGCCGAGTATATGCGCAGACTTGCCTCTGATCCGGAATATTACAGTGAGATCAGCCGCAATGCCAAGGAGACCATCCACACAAGGTTTTCAAAAGAGGCGATTGCTGATAAGATACAACAGAGACTACAAGAATTAAATCTACTATAGGAGACTAACTATATGGAATAAATGCGAACATGTGTTTGCAATCTTGTTGTGATGTGGTATCATAATCCTAGTAATGGTTGTTAAGCTATAAAGGTGAAAAGGAATTTCGAGTCACAATGTTCGGATATCTGTCATCAATTGAATCTGTAATAGAGCGACTTGGATATTCCGATGCGCGCAATCTCATTCGCAAGGACGGTTTTGCCGGTGCAGCGACATTATCCATGCACACAAGAAAAGTTCTGGAGGACATAGAGCCATACGCTGTTTATATTGTTGATGATAAACCATTCATTGCATTTTTTGGCGGTATGACCGAAAGTGAATTTAAGGTGACCAGCAAAAAAGTGTGGAATGCACAAATACCTGTTATCGTTTTTTGTAAGGAAGAGATCGTCCAAATATTTAATGGCTTGTCAATCGATCCATCCTCCAGGTTGTTGATAAAGTTAGATAGTGATTTGCAAGTTGAGAACTGCAACGAGCAGACTCCGTTTTCATTTTGGAGGATAACGGACATCAATTTCTGGAACGATTATTCCAAGTCATATTCTCAAAAAAGGTTAAACAGATCATTACTTGAGAATATTACATATATTACAGAAAAATTGAAATATGAATATCATGTTTCATTTGCCACGAAACTCGTTTTGCGAACGATATTTATTTGTTATTTAATCGACCGTGGTGTTGATTTGGACTATGCAGGTTTTTCTTGTGATGCCGGGCAATCGCGGACGGAGTTTCATGATTTGTTACGAAGCAGGGAAAAGACTTACGAATTATTTGCACATCTCAAGTGGAAATTTAATGGAAATTTGTTTGATTTGGGCGATGAATTGCTCGATGAAAATTTGACAGAAGAGGTCTTTTCTTTATTGGCTCGCTTTCTGGAAGGCAAAGAAAATGTAAAAATAGGTCAATTTTCACTCTTTGAACTATATGATTTCAGCATCATTCCGATTGAATTGATCAGCAATATTTATGAGATATTGCTGGGAAAGAAAAAGCAGGATGATGACAATGCCTTTTATACGCCAGAATATTTAGTCGATTATATTTTGGGAAGAACTATCTCGCCATACCTGTTAAAACATGATGTCTGTACTGTACTTGATCCGGCCTGTGGTTCAGGGATTTTTTTGGTCGGTACGTATAGATTCGTCGTGGAGAAAAAGCTGTGCAGCGATTCCTATACAAGTGATGATGCTATGCTGAAAAATACCCTGATGGATTGCATCTACGGTATTGACAAAAACGAAGAAGCCGTCGATGTAGCCATATTTTCCTTGTATCTGACTGTACTTGACTATAAAGACCCAAAAACATTGAATCAATTTACTTTGCCAAATCTTAAGGGCACGAATCTGTTGGTCAGTGATTTTTTTGATGAGGGCGCATTAACAGAATTACAAAAAAATATCCATTTTGATTTCATTATTGGGAATCCCCCCTGGGGAGCAAATAAGGAGCCCAAACATCTATCATACTGCAGCAAATACGGTTACGATAAAATGCAGCAAGACTATGAAATAGAGAGAGGTTTCGTTTTTCGCGCCAGGGATTTTTGCAAAGAAGATACACAATGTTGTTTTGTAGTACATTCCACATTTATGTATAGTCAAAAGACGCCATCCGCCTTATATAGAAATTACTTGTTGACAACAGCGCGAATTCGGGAAATTGTCGAAATGTCTTCTGTTCGAAAATTGGTATTTCTGAATGCGGACGCCCCTGCCGCTATTATTGCTTTTCAATATAGCGCGGAGAGTTGTTTGGAAAATACAATACGATATATATCCATAAAGCCCAATATATTTTATAAATTGTTCAACATCATTGTCATCGAAAAGAACGATGTCAAATATATCAAGCAAAGTTTGTTGGTGCAATATGATTGGGCATGGAAAGTAATCGTATACGGGTTTAGCGGCGATTTCGATAATGTAAAGTTGGTAAAAGAAAAGTATCCGACGATCCGACAAATTTTGCCTCAGCAAAACCCAGAGCTTTTGGAAGGCGTCGGCGTGACCTATACGGAGGGGAGTAAGGATACGCAAGTTCTTGTCGATTTGAAGATTCCGCTGCTGGATTCAAGGGGAAGTATAGATCATTTCTATCTGGACAAAGAGAAGCAGATTCCGTTTACCCGGAAAAAGATACACAGACTGGGAAAAGACATCCGTCTTTTTCAACCCCCGTACTGCCTGATCATTAAGGGTCTGGATACGTCAAACTACACAATGCGATCTGTTTATGAGGAAGAAGGATTTATTTTTAAAGATGGCATTATCATCATTAAGGGAGATTTTGAACAAAAAAATATTTTGTTAAATCTAACCGGTTTAATCAATTCATCCTTTTTCGCATATTTACAGTTAATGCTGGGATCATCTGTTGGTATTGAACGAGAACAGCGTTTTAAACAAGGATTACTTCAATTTCCGTATGTGTATGGCGATGTCATTGCAAAAATGACAGAACGTATACAGAATCTGAAGAAGGAAGCTAAAACCGGAGTTTTGTATGATGTGAACGTTGAGGTTGAGCTTGAAAACATTTCCAATGATCTGAATCAATATATCTTTGATGGCTTTGGGCTTTCGAATAATGTTTTTGTTGATTATGCTTTAAATATCCAGATCCCGCAGTTGACAAACGCATCGGAAACAAAAATATATCGTGCTGTGAATGATGATGAATTACGCATATATACTAAGTGTTTCGATGAACATTTTTCTTCTGTATATGAAAAGTCGGGAAAATATACAGAAATAATATTGTATCCGGATATTTTATCAAGATATACTGCTTTTGAACTAAAGATACTTGATTTTGAACCTGCTGAAAAATTAAGAGTGCTCCGATCCGCAGACAATACCAAGAAGATGTTATCGAAAATATCAGAATACAAAATCAATGATATGTTTTACCAATTCAGAGAAGTCGTGTATTTTGAGGAGTCTTCATTTTTCATTATCAAGCCAAATTACTATAAAAATTGGCATCCCGCTATTGCCCAACTTGACCTAGCTGATGTGGTAGATAAAATACTTTTATCCGCAGAGAGTATTCCGATATGAGTGGATTTCAGAACCCCGATCTAAATTTAATTTATGCAGATGACGTCTACGAAAAACTCATCACGCATCTGTTGTTTTGTTGTGAAAAGATGGTTTTAGATTATCACGGACAACATAAGTTTGTAGAAAACAACGAAAACAAAATGAGAAATCGCTTGCTGGAAGAGTATCTCAATGCTATCACGATTGGGGTGTTCTATTTTCAGGCCGAAGCACCAGAAAATTATGATCACAATACTGCCGCACATTCTCGCCGCATAGATATAAAGGTCATCAGCAGTAATATTTTTTCTAACTCAAAAGATTATTATACGATTGAGTGTAAAAGAGTTGATGGCCAGAAAACTTTGAACGAAAAATATATAGAAGAGGGCGTTGCCCGTTTTGTCGTTCCTCCTATAGGATATCCGTCCTATCACCAGAGAAACATTATGTTGGGTTTTGTCGTTTCAAATATTGATATTCAAACAAACACAGATCAGATCAAAGGAATTCAATCCGCAATATTACGAACATACATAAACAGTGATTTGACATTGCTGCGCAGTGATCCGGGCAAATACTTTATTTATCTCAGTTCATATCGTGTGAATGCAGATATTTTGAACTTGCACCATATCTTTTATGATTTCTCATCAATCATACATGAATGCAGGATTGCCGAGAATTTCTAGTTGATATGAATTATGTTAACAAGGTTTTCAAAAACGGCGATTGCTGATAAGATACAACAAAGACTACAAGAATTAAATCTACTTTAGGAGGTCATATGCATCTGATATTTTTGTCGGGGGGTTCCGGAAAACGTCTCTGGCCGCTATCGAACGGTGTTCGCTCAAAACAGTTCCTGGAATTGCTGCGTGCTGAGGATGGCATGATGGAATCCATGGTACAGCGTGTATGCCGGCAGTTCCACGGTGTAAAGGGAGGTACGTCCTGGGATTCTGTGACGGTTGTTGCCGGACGGACACAATCCGATCAGCTCAGGATGCAGCTGCCGCCGTCCGTTGACGTCATCATTGAGCCGGACCGGAGAGATACGTTCCCCGCGATTGCCTATGCAGCAGCGCAATTGTATCACGAAAAGGGCGTAGGGGAAGATGAGGTGATCGCTGTGATGCCGGTCGATCCCTTTGTAGATGCAGACTATTTTGACCGCATTGCTTTGATTGAATCTGAGTTGAAAAAGACCGGTGCGGATATCGTGCTGCTGGGAAGCAAGCCGGAGTATCCAACCGAAAAATTCGGATATATCCTTCCGGATATGAGCAAGCCGGATATTCCGGATGCTGTGTCCCGCCCGGTACTCGGCTTTAAAGAAAAGCCGGATATCCCGAAAGCAAAAAAGCTGATTTCCGAGGGTGCGCTTTGGAACTGCGGCGTCTTTGGTATGCGTCTCGGGTATGTCCTTGATATTCTGAGGACCCGTCACCGCATCGCGAGTTTTGACTGTGCCTATATGGAAAAAGCATTTTTCACCTTGTCAAAAACAAGTTTTGACTATGAGGTCGTCGAGTCGGCCGAGAAGATTCGAGTCATCAGGTATGACGGATCCTGGAAAGATCTTGGCACTTGGGAATCCCTTACGGAAGAAATGAACCAGGCTGTGATCGGCAATGTCATCATGGATGAATCGTGCGTACACTCCCATATTATCAACGAATTGGATATTCCCATTGTTGTACTGGGTGCGAAGAATAGTGTTGTGGTCGCGAGCGCGGATGGAATCCTGGTCGCGGACAAGGACGAGACCTATCGCTTGAAAGAAGTAACAGCGCCTCTTGAAAACAGACCGATGTATGAGAAAAAGCGCTGGGGCGAGTATTTTGTACTCAGCCGTAGTTCTTCCGAATCCGGTGATACGCTGACGAAAAAACTTCGCCTGTGTGCCGGTAAACAAATCAGCTACCAGTATCATGAACACCGCAGTGAAGTTTGGACGATCACGAGCGGCACGGGCATTGTCTATATCGACGGAGAAAAGCAGGAAGTCAAGGCCGGAGAAACTGTTTCCATCCGCGCCGGCGTCAAACATGCGCTGCATGCCATAGGCGACCTGGAATTGATCGAGACCCAATTTGGGACCCCCCTGATCGAAGAAGATATTATTCGCCTGGAAATGGAGTGGGAATAAATATGTGCCCAAACAAGGAATCGTTTGGGCACACTATACATTCTGTCATTTAAACCTTAGAACGTGAATTCTTCCCTTGCCTGTGCGCCCACAGTCGGATATGAATCCCAATCGCCTCCGCCTGGAATCTGCGCTGTACCGGACAGATGGAATCCGATAGAAGACCCTGACCCGATTCGCTGATTTGACCATGCTCCATAGTTGTTGATTTGTTTCCATTGCCACCCCGACAATGTTTCCAGATTCCCAACATATCCTTGTTTAAATATCCCGCTTGCCTTAATATTGGTAAAGGTCGCATTTACCGTATCGCCATTCACCCTCCCGGCTGCATAGACGCCATAATACCGATTTGCTTCCCCCTGACTCAAACCCGTAGATACTTCACCCACATATTGACCATCGACATAACCTTTGGCAACTTGGGCCGCACGATACCATTCCAAGCGGATGCGATGCTTTCCGGGTCCGATTCCGCTGACAGCTTTGTAGTCTTGACGCGATGTACTAAAAACACTCTCAAACATGAGGCAATCCTGGCCTTTATATCCCAGCGCAGAGTATTTATCATGCTGGACGCCGAACGAAATTGCCGCCGTTGCTTCTGCCAATACCAGTTTTCCATGCCAACCGGTTCCGGTTCCTGTGATTTCGATATCCGCTTCGACCATGAAATCCGCATTTGACCGGCCAGCGTCAGGGTTGACCGGATTGCCGCGACTGATGCCATAACTATTGCATATATTCAGAAATTCATTGCTGATTGCAAAGCCATAAAAAAGTTCCGCTTTCGAAAACCCCTCGTTTTTCATTTTGTTCAGCCAATGCTGAAGGCCGGCTGCATCAGGGGCGCGTCCCAATAGCGATCGATATGCTGCGGGTACGATTTGATCCGGAGTTGAATATTTTTGATTGAACTCGGCTGAAAAAAAGAAGCCATACGCTACATCAGAACCGGACATTCGCCTGGTCAACAAATGATCACACCACGTATTCAATCCGCTCGTATCCGGCGTTCGGCCCAGACATTCTTTGTACAAACGGAACACAAACCCTGTAACCTGAGGATTCTGATCCCTCGGCTCGCTTGGAGCATATGATCCGCGTGTAATGCCATAGCTGCTACAAATACCGGTATATTCCGAGGAATTGACAAATCCGGAAAACACAAATGCACGGCTAAGACCATTATTGAGGTGGTTCAACCAATTCAGTCTTCCCGCAGCGTCTGCATTTCGATTCAAAAATGTTCGGTAACAGATATCGACCCATTGTTCGTTTGACACCCCTCGCTTATTCATTTCCGGGCTAAAAAAGAATCCGGCCGCCACACTCGCACCGTTGAGAGTACCGGCGAGCAGGCCATTCACATGAGTTGCTTTGCCCGGGTCCGAAGGACGATTCAGCACCTCCGTATACAGCCGCTCCACAAACGCTTCCACTTGCGCCCGGCTCGCCGCTAAGGGATCAAGATCCGCGAAAGCTACAATCGAAATATCGGTGTTCTCCGACTCATCTTCGACGACGATCTCCTCGTCTATCGTGACAATTTCACGATTTAAAGCAGAATCCGAAGACACATTCGTATCGTCCGGCACCTCGCCTGATACGTCAGCATCCGCTTCGTCTTCATTTTGATCTGCTGCCGGCCCGGATGTGGCGGCCTGATCAGACGTAGACGTACCGAGTTCCCCATCGCCGACTTCCGCGGCGAATGTTCCGGCTGTCGGAAGCAATGCCAAAATCAACACCGCGATCAACAACATTGTCGGCATACGTCTTCTACTCTTCTTCATTGAAATACTCCTTTCCTAACGACTATGCTATTTTACAAATTATGAACTTTCGAACCTGCACCATTTTATCACAACATATGCGCTTCCCTACATCCTATTGGAATTGTGGCGCTTCCCATTGCTGCGTCACTAAATTGTACGCATAGACATGGACAAGGTTATTTTCGGCAACCCAATTGGCCACCGACTGCTCATAATTCGTACTTGTAATATCAGTAATCCAGCCCGGCGGTACTTGTCCGGAATAGCCATTAATCGTTTTTAGGTCATAATGTGCCGCAATTTGCCAAGCATCCAAACTAAGTCTCCAGTTTGGCTCTACAGCATCCGGCATAGGAGATAATTTAACGTACATGACCTCACAATCAGCAGGCGGAGTCGGTACCGAATTAACAAATTCACCAAATTGCGCAGACGTCCAGTTTGCATATACTCCCCCTGCCCACGAATACTCAATGATAAAAAATACTGCCACCGCAATTGATACGAGTTTTCGCAGTCCGATTTTAGAAATGGTATTCATTCTGCCCTGCAAAAATGAACACACAACAAAGGCAAGCGGGAATGTCAGCAATACATGAAACCGACCAACTGCGCGTATCGCTCCGGCTCCGGGAAATATCTTATATACGAAATACCATGCCGAAAAATGATCTCCAATTTTTAAAGTCAACGCCATGCACACCAAAACGGAAATCGCCACACTTGCCGTAATAAGGATTGCACGCGGATTGGACTCATTTCGTGAAGACCGGGGATTGCGGGTACCTTTAGAACGCACCTCTTTGCAAATAAAGAAACAGGAGAGAAAAAACACGCCTAACGACACAAGCGGGTAACCTATTTGGTATTCGCCGATTTGAAATGTGTCGGCAGGAAAAGCAAGAAGTATTTTTCGATATAAAATGCTTGTTTGATCTAAATTAATAAAATCCACAATATGAGGTGAGAATCCAATTGCTGCTTCGTAACTGTAGCCTCCGTTCTCGCGTAATATGGGAAGATAAAGAGAGACCAACGGTAGGAATATGACAATCAATAACAGAACCAGAAAACAAATCGTTTTCCATTCATTCTTGATGATATTCCAAATTCTCGGAACGACATGGATGTTTTGAATGTGACCCAAAATACTAAAAACGATGAACAGGACTATGCAAAACAAGGATAAAAAATATCCAATGTAATATGCCGTGTAAAAAATCACAGCAGTCGTGATGATAGCAATTATGGAAAACATAAAGCTCTTCCGTGGATTTGAATCATATGCATGGATTGCGTTAAACGCCATGATGAAAAAGAACGGCACATAATACACAGCAAATAGTTGCGCATGACCGGTTGTAATGTACATATTCGAATAAGCACACATAATCACGCCAACGAAAGAAATTGGGACTGAAAAATGAAGCCTGTTTTGAAGCAAATCATAAACAGAATAGCTGCCGAAGGCATGCAGACCTATTAAAGTCCACTTAAATGCATAAAACATGTTTACACCCAGCAACCGCAGCAAGGAATAAGGAAGGCCCAACCCCAAGAGCACATCTGAATAGCCAAATGAATTCTCACTCGGGAAAAAACTGATTGTCTGCGCCCAAACCTCATTCCCTTGAAAGAATTGAAACCAATGTTCAGCGAGTAGATTTAACAGCCGCCCATCCCCATCGTTCCCAAAAAGATGGTCGGAAAAGATAACATTACGAAAATAATAGATTTCTAAGCATGCAATGATCGCGAACGGCAACCAAAATAATCTATTTTTATTAACATACTCAATCCGTTCCACTCGAGAATATTGTCTCCTCATTGATTGTCTCCTCATTGATTGTCTCGACGTCGCTTTTGCACTTTACTGTATTCTTGTTTCATCCTTCTCAGGACCTCTTTTGCTTTTCTGATCGGCCATGTCACCGTTCGCCCGATTCTGAATGAGTTTGAGGAACGGATCCAATCGATTTCAGCCTTTGCCTGGTCAAATTCTGCAATCAATTGATCAAACAGATCCGCTGATACCGGCACATCCATTACACCTTCAATATTCCCTCTGTGAAAAACGTAATCCGCAATGATATTCGTGTCAATATATCTGCAGCGATTGAATATCCGATAAAGATGGGCATCATAAAAATAGGAGCTATCGTATCCAATCAATTCAAGTAGCAGGAAACCATTATTTTTGAGAAGATTGAGGGCGGCTATAAAGCCATCTTTCGTCTTATATTGATTGAGTGTCCACAGGACAGCGTCCAACATTCTATTTACATAGCTTTGTTTGACGATTTCATACATACCGCTTTGTTTTAGACGCCGGAGCACTTCCGCAAATGTAAAAATGAAATCCTGCGGTATGCGATCTAAGGTGTTTGAAATGGACGTGCTCACATTTCGCCTATAATGATACAAAATATCCGGAAGTGCTGTGATGGTCTTCGCATGAATCAGGGCGTCGTAAACAAATACGATATCCTCCGATACGATAAATTTCTGAAACGTTAGGCCGCTCTTTTTCAAGAAATCTCTCCGAAACAGCTTCGTCCAGGCTTCTGACGTATTAATTTGAAAAATATAATTTGGAACATCCATAAAAGAAAAAGGGCTTTTCGCGGGCAGCAAATCCATTTTCACCGGACATTCCAAATCGTCTCCGGCTTCTGTGAACGATATATATCCAAACAAAACAATATCTGCTTTCGCCAATTCGGCCTCAGCAACGACTTTTTCAAGAAGGTGCGCCTCAATATAATCATCCGCATCCACAAAGGAAATATATTTCCCGCCTGCGACGGATAGTCCGGAATTTCTCGCCGATCCCAGCCCCGCATTTTCTTGATGTATCACGCGGATACGATGATCTCTTGCCGCATACTCATCTACGATTTCCTTGGACGAATCGGTGGATCCGTCATCCACGCATATGATTTGTATCTCCTTGCAAGTCTGATGGATTACACTATCAAGACATTGTCTGAGATATTTTTCTGTGTTAAATACAGGAATGATAACGGAAACGATAGGGTCAAAATCCAAGTACGTCACCACATGACTGAAAGATATTCGGACATTTCTTTCTTCATTTCATCCGAAATTGTCTTATATTTTTTATATGCCTTAGTCCACGCAACTGTTTTTTGCACAGCCTCCCCAACATGCCACCGCGGCGTCCAGCCTAAAACTTCTGCGATATAGGAACAATCGAGTTTCAAAAAATGTGCTTCATGCGGGGCGTCCGTATCCGGTGCCGACACAATTTCCATTTTTTCTTCTGCCGTTTCGATCGATTCATTCCAGTATTTCGCAAAGCAATCAACCAACGTAAAGGTATCTACACAATCAACTTCAAGAGGTCCGACATTATAGTTCCCGGAAACTCCCTTGTCCGCATATTGCCTTTGTGCGATCAGGAGATAGGCGAACAGCGGTTCAAGTACATGCTGATACGGCCTTGTCGCGTATGGATTGCGCAGCGTCACAACATGTTCCCCGTCGTCTAACACCGCGCGCACACAATCGGGGATGATACGGTTGCTTGCAAAGTCACCACCGCCGATCACATTGCCGGCCCGTGCGGTAGAAATTGCCGCGGTCCCTTCTGCCGCAAAAAAAGATTTTGTATAGCTATGAGTCACCAGTTCGCTGCAGCTTTTTGAATTAGAATACGGATCATACCCATCCAGCGGATCCGTCTCGCGAAAAGCATGATCGAAATCCTTATTTTCATAAACCTTATCTGTTGTAACATTGAGGAATGACTTGACCGAATCTGCCAACCGTACACATTCCAATATGTTCACCGTCCCCATCACATTGGTTTCGTAGGTATATGCAGGATCGCGGTAACCTTCCAAAACGATCGGCTGCGCGGCCATATGAATCACGATTTCGGGATTCGCTGTATCAAATGCAATTTGAAGAGAATTCTTGTCGCGGATATCTCCAATGACCGAATGTAGCTTACCCTCGTAAACGCCGGATTTTTCAAGCATATCGAAGAGTGAAGGCTCAGTCGGAGGGCTAAGCGCGTAGCCAAATACTTCCGCGCCGGCCTGTGTCAAGATAAAACTGAGCCAACTTCCCTTAAAACCGGTGTGCCCGGTGAGAAAAACCCGCTTTCCCTTATAGAATTCAAGTACCTCATTGAAATCAACCATATCAAATATTACCATACATCAAGCAGTCTTGCGCTTTCGAATCCCAAACAATACAAATCCGGCAAAGATAAACACCAACCCGCTGGCTGTATTCCAAACATACGAACTGCGCGTGATGTTTTTTGACGTGAGCAGAAAAGTTTTCATAAGCAATTAGACGATAGAATATCGAAACCGCAGAATCAGGATGTCTTCTTCATGAAGTTTCCCGATATACTTCCATATACTAAATCTCTCCACGCAACTCTTGCTCCCAATATTCATCTTCGCTCAGATCATGTGAATTGGAAGAAAGTCTTTCTACAACAGGAACATTCGCAAACATATTTTCATCATTGTACACCTCCGTCGAAAAATACGTTTGGATGCTCTCTTTCGTAATCAAGTCATTCGTCGAAACGTCTCGCCATGGTGTCTCATTATGGGTTTTGCTGACCAATTGTCCTGCAGTAAACTTCCCATATCTCGCGAAGACTTCCGTGAGCATAAGCTCTTCAATATTCGTAAACGCAGGAATTTCAGTTACGGTATCCAAGATAGCACTCTCGCCAAATTGCTTGTACTGGTCATAAACTTCTCGTACAACCGGCCCGTGCTTCCATGCGAGGATCTCCTCGTCAAATAGAGGAGCGTCTCTTAACGCAAGAAAGGCTCCTTGTATATAATAGAGCAATTTCTGTAATTTAAGATTTGTAATCGGCTGCCCCTTCGCAACAGATTGTTTTATAATCCAAGCAGCAACTTCATTCGCTCGATACATCTTGAACATCCTCCTCTCTTCAATTTCTTAATATTAGTTTACCACATTGCGGTTGACGTGATTATAAGTACTCTTCCTATCGCACTATTCCAAATATAGGAACTGCGCGTAATGTTTTTTGAGGCGGGCAGAAAAGTTTTCACGATTTGAAATAATCTCTTATCGTTGCGATCATTCGGTCAAGCATCGCATCCGTCATGCCGGGGTAAACGCCAATCCAAAAAGAATCTTCCATGATCCGGTCTGTGTTTTTCAGATCCCCGACAACGCGATATCTTTCACCTTCGTCTGCGCGTATTGAATCGAAACACGGATGCTTGATCAGATTGCCGGCAAATAGTTTTCGGGTTTGAATCCCTCGATCCTCAAGAAACCTTGTGAGTTCATTCACCGATATCCCGTCGCGAACGGTGATCATAAATCCAAACCAACTCGGGATCGCGTCTTGTGCCGTTTCCGGCAAGATGAGCCGATCTGAAAGCGGAGAGAGCCCTTCATACAGATGCGCAAAATTGCTGCGCCGTCTTTCGATAAATACCGAAAGTTTTTTGAGTTGCGCGACGCCGACGGCCGCCTGCATATCGGTCGCCTTTAAATTGTATCCGAAATGAGAATAGACATATTTGTGATCGTATCCCTGTGGCAACAATCCAAATTTTCCGTCAAAACGATGTCCGCAAAAATTGTCCGTGCCCGGCGGACAAATACAGTCGCGACCCCAGTCGCGAAGAGAATTCACGATACGGTTGAGCAGCGGATCGTCCGTATAAACAGCACCACCCTCTCCCATCGTCATATGATGCGGGGGATAAAAGCTGGACGTGCCGATCTCTCCGATCGTTCCCGTATATTTGAGAACGCCGTTTATCTCGTACCGCGAACCCAGAGCATCACAGTTGTCTTCAATAAGCCATAAACCATGTTTCGCGCAAAACGCTTTGACCGCGCTGAGATCAAACGGATTGCCAAGCGTATGCGCAAGCATGACCGCTTTTGTTTTTTCCGAAAGTGCCTCTTCCAAAAGTGATACGTCCGCATTGTACTGCGGAATGGTCACATCGATAAATACCGGCACCGCACCGTATTGGATGATCGGCGTCACCGTAGTCGGAAATCCCGCCGCCACCGTGATCACTTCATCTCCGGCCCTGACCTGCCTGCCTTCAAGCAGCGGCGACGTCAGCGCCATAAAGGCCAGCAGATTTGCCGAGGATCCTGAGTTCACCAGCGAACAGTATTTGGTTCCAAGAAATGCCGCAAATTCTTTTTCAAACTGCTCTGCATACCGGCCCGCCGTCAGCCAAAAATCTAGCGCGCTGTCAACGAGATTGACCATCTCTTCGTGATCATAAACCCGCGAAGCGTATGGGATTCGCCCAACGATTTCATCTTCAACGCCATTTGCATTTTCAGGTTCAAACTTGTTTTCATGAAATGCGTCGAAATACTCTGCCACAGCGGCAAGAATTTCCGCTCTCGCGTCCTGTTCATTTTTTTTCATAATATCAATCGACATTTCTACCAAGTTGATCTCCTTTTTTCTCGTCACTCTAACCCAAAGGCCAGCCTAATTCGATCGAACCGCTCACCCTCATCCGTATTTCTGTCTAAGAACTCACGGACATCAGTTTCGATCGATTTTGGTAACACCAATCGGTATTCCGGCGTAAAGAGCGAAGATAGCTGAATCACATCTCTTCGGTGCTTCTTAATATCCCGCGTATTGACGTGTACGCCGTTCGCTTTTCGTTCCGTTAGATTGAGCCATGCCTTCGCTTTGAAGGGAATCAAATGCCCTGCGTCCAATATTGGTAACTCCTCGGTCATCTTGGCTCCGGCTTTCAGAAATTCATAATAGTTGTCATCCAATAAAATTGCGGAGAGACTGGATATGTCTTCGCCAATCGGAAGTGGCGACAACACCGCATCGGATGAAAATGCAATTCCTTCTTCGCGCCGTATGAACAGCTCAATCATATACGGATATTCATGGGATGACGGCTCATAGAAACGATAGAAATGGGGTTTCTCCGTACTCTTATTGCGGAATTTGTAACCACCGGCTTTAATATACTCCCAAAAGCGAAATCCAAACTCAAGGCTCAACGCCTCTAATATCACAACCATATCAACATCTTTGGTCGCCCGAAATTCTGATCCGCCTTCGGTCATCAACAAATCGCAGGCCGTGCCTCCGATGATGACATAGTTTTCTTCAAATCCACGAAACCACGTTTTAAAACCGGCTATTCCTTCAACCATTTATCATCTCCATATCCACCCTTCGTTTTCAAACAGATTTTCAATTGCTTGCTCAATTCGGGGGTCATCCATGCTATCCATGAACGATGCTGCCAAAGACAAAGGATCGACCACATCCGAATACGTTGAGCGTAATAATCTATCCGGATCATATTTCCACATCTCAACTTCGTATTGTATATCACTATCAATCAAATCCGGCGTTCCGATTAGATCATGGACTTTACCGTAGTACGCCACCGTCTCGACTACAGGCGGATTCATCATCGTCAAGCGCGAGAGCGCACTCATTCCCGCATATAGGAAAGTATGTCCTAAAATCTTCAGTCGTTCAATAATTTGTTTTTCAACATATAACTTTTTATGATTGGCCGGATTGATCAGAAATGGCTTTGCCCTATCTATCGCTGCGCTGGAATCTTCGAAGCCGGCAAGTACGACTTGAACACCTTGCTTATACACGCTTGCGATCCCCAATGCACCAAGCTGCCCCGCAGCGCGTGATATCTGCATCGCAGAATAATTCAGTTCGCCATCAAGTCCATTTATATAGATTTTCGGTTGCTGTAAATACAGACAATAAATAAATAATGCCTGCGTCGCCGGCATCAGTTTCTCACTCGGTGGTTTTCGTGTACACTGTCTCTCCCGAAGCACGATTCCCATAAACGGCAGGTATATCTGATCCTTACCTGCCACAAACGGTATATGCGCACCAATCAGTGAACGCTTGCGCGCCGGTGTGATATCTTCGAGAAACAGCGCAATTGGAAGATGACCCACTTCATTAATAATCTGGAGGTGCTTTTTGATGGCCGTCAGCGGATCCAAGCTACCCTTTGGCGTGATAAAGATACAAGGAACATCCTCAAGAACAATCCGTTGAAAGTCATATTTGCCATGAAGAAAATATGGGAGTTTAGCGGCATCTTCCCAGAAAGCGTTCCCAACTTTGATTCCGAGCGTATCGGAAATGTAATTCATGCTCTCGTTATTGTTTAACATTCTGGGTTTGATTGTATCAAATAAAATGTTAGATGTAAATATACCCGTTATTCTATTGGATCTTCGGGACTTTGCCCCTTATTCCCATATCTTCCACGGAGGCTTTCCGGAATTCCAGAGTCTTTCAAGCACACCCTTGTCGCGCTGAGAATCCATGCACTGCCAAAAGCCATTATGTTTGTACGCCTGCATCTGCCCTGTCGCAGCCAGTGCCTCAAACGGCTCCTTTTCCAGAATTGTACTATCGCCTTCGATCAAATCAAATATACTTGGTTCTAACACCATGAATCCGCCATTGATCCAGCCGCCATCCTCTTTCGCTTTTTCAGTAAAGCGATCAACCAAATCCCCTTCCCCGAAATCAAGCATCCCAAATCTACCGCCGGGCTGCACAGCAGTAATCGTTGCATTTTTCCCGCCTGTTTCGTGAAACCGAATGACTTCATGAATATCTACATCCGATACGCCATCGCCATAAGTAAGCAAAAAACGTTCGTCTCCCACATAATCCCGAATCCGCTTTATGCGTCCGCCTGTCATCGTTTGCAGCCCCGTATCGACAAGTGTTACAGACCAAGGCTCGGCGGTATTTTGATGTATCTTCATCGTATTCGCCGCCATATCAAAAGTGACGTCAGAAGCATGCAGATAGTAATCCGCAAAGAAATCTTTGATGATGTTCTGCTTATACCCAAGACAGATAATGAAATCATTGTATCCAAAATGCGAATACCCTTTCATCACATGCCACAAAAGCGGCCTGCCCCCGATCTCGATCATCGGTTTCGGAACAAGATAACTCTCTTCGCTGATTCTGGTGCCAAATCCTCCGGCAAGCAATACGACTTTCATATTCTCTCCTTTTGCCATAATTTTTTCACGGTTCCTTGCGATCAGCCCCACGTCTTAATATTTGGCTGCTAAATCATCAAATCTACAGTAGCATACATTTTTTGCGAACGACCAATCTCTCTGAAATATGAAATTGCATCATTTCGTGCCGCTGGGGTTGTTACAAATATATATATATCAGGATAGTCAACAATGTGATCAGGCGATAATGCTTTTAGGCCTTTGTATTCAATACTTTCGTTACGATCAAATAGATACGAAAAAGTCGCTTTCGGATAATTTCGCGAAACATATTCATCAAGATATTCCGAAGTCTGGGTTAGACCCCAAACACCATACTTATAGGATTCATCGTAATTCCAGTTATTTTCAAGAAATAATTGCAACGACATAAAGGCATCTACCACATAAGCTTTTCGAACGCGATTCAAGTAAAAATCATGAACCTTCTCCGCTGTTTCGAATCTGTCTTGGCTCGACAAAATCTGTGCGATTGTATTCTCTATCAGGTTTAATTTGTGCACAGAATATTCTACTTTTTCAGGGACCCACTCAATTTGATCAAACTGCTCTTTTGTATAGATCGGGAGCAATTTTTCAAGCCACCCGAATCGATATGAGCACACCGTCTTGGCTAGAATTACAGGAATCCCTGCCGATAGACAAGGTACGGAGCAGTGAAGTAGTGAAGTGACAACTAAAGCTGCTTCATTCTTGTATCGATCATAAAGTTCTGCCATCATGCGTTTGGGATCTTCTGTTTCACCAAATCGATTGTGTGTTACTCTCTCCGCTCTTTCTAGTAGATCTTGAGGGATATATTGTTCTACAGCTTCCGGGATATCGACCAAAAACACTTTGCCCTTTGGAGTAACTATCTGAGTCCGCTCCGGTAGCGTAGCTGTTATGCACCCATTTAAATAGGCATTGACTCCTGCATTACGTACTGTTTGCAAGGTGCGTTCATCCCTGCACCCAATCGGCTCAAACCGCTTTACATACTCGACCTCTTCTTTGTACAGAAAATCGCGAACCATTGTGAGTCCAAGAAAAACCGGTCTGATTTTAGGAGAGAACCTCCCGGCGAGTCCGTTTGGCACATAGTCGACCAAAGGCATGGTAACAGGCAAGACAACATCTTCACCATCGTATGACGACAGATTATTTTTGTTGATATAAACAATCTCATCGAGAGGGACATTCATACGTTCATAAAGATTGTCTATCGCAATCAATTGCATGTTGTCGCCAAGATTATTGTATCCTTTACCTTTAAAAATGTAATTGGCAAATTTCACTGATTCGATTCCTCAAAATTGATTCGTTCTTCCTCCACGACCAAGGGCTGCTTCATCAGTCTCAAATTTGTCTTGACCACATATTCTCCTATCAATCCGATGAAAAACAACTGTATAGAACCCATGAAGAACATCCCGATCAGAATTGGAGCTGTCCCGGCAGGGAACATATCCCAAAATAAAAATTTCAAAATCAAATATACGATTCCGAGGACAAAACAAATAATAGCAAAAATCACACCTGCAAACATCGCGTATCGCGGTCCTACGGAAGATGCATTCGTGTACCTCAAAATGCCTGTGCTTAAGAGATCGCTAAAACTTTGATTGCTTTTCCCGTATTTTCTTCTTTCTTCATGATATTCTAAATCAGTGATGTTTTTTGCAAAAGTAGATATGATACGACTCAAAGATGGAATCGCATCATCGGCCTTATGGCAAAACTCTATAAATTCCTTGTCATATAGTCCGCTTCCCGTGAAATTACGAACAATTTTAGTGTCGCTAAATCTATTTACTATTTTGTAATATAACTGTCTAATCGAACGCATGAAACCATTCTCAGAACTTGAAACTTTGATTAAGCGAACTACCTTTGCTCCGCCTTCCCATGCTTTAACCATTTCCGGAATTAAATCAACCGGTACCTGAAAATCACTCGGAATTGCTATCGTACAATCGCCTCCGGCTTCAAGCAATCCATAGTATCCAGAAGTCGTAGGATAGTTTTTTGCATTAAAAATCGCTCGCGTGTTTGAATATATCTTGCATATCTCACGGATTCTATCCCTTGTCTTATCCGTTGAAAAATTATCGATAAACTGAATTCGCACATCATATTCCGGCAATTTTTCCGCGAAAATGTCAATGATTGCTTTCGTTAAAGGTATTACATTGTCTTCCTCATTCCTGCACGGAATAGAGATGCCGATCAGCTTTTTGGGAGAAACAAAATTACTACTTGATTGTGTTTTATGCAATTCTTTTCGACTCCTCATGCTCCTCTCGCAATAATTATTAATATATACAAAATGCTACAGAATGTGAATACCATCCATCACCGGCTATTTAATAAAATATTATAATCAATATTATCCTGCTGCTTCTGGTAATAGCAATATAAGTTTTCAATTGCATCACGGATTGACGTAATCTTCCATTCCGGTATCTGCGTGAATAATCTGCTGTTCGCTGCCGTATACTCGTTGTTCATTTCATCTTGATTGAATAATAATATATCAATATCCTTTCCTGAAATATCTTTTACGAATTGAGCAATTTCAGTTAAGAGTATTGGTCTGCCTGATACAAAATTGTAGTCATGAAATGCCGGCTGGTTTTCGAGCATCCATTCAACAACGGGCGACAGATCCTCAATGCTGATATAGTCAAATTTGCAGTCTCTGCGAATCGTCAGTGGCAAATCGAAAAGTGCCTTGCAGCACAGATTGGAGATGAACTTGTAAGACCAATCTTCATATTTTCCGAAGATGCCGAAAAAACGCAGGCAATAGATATTTTTTGAAAGTTTTGCGTGTTTTGCCATGATATATTTAGCAAACCCGTAAGCGTCTATCGGAATTCGCAGGCCAAGATCATCCTCCGTTGCCATCACGATATCGCATTGTTTGTCAAACTCCGCGCCACTACCGAAGTAGATGATCTTGTCGAGTTCCCCGCTCAGCTGCTCCAAATTGAAGAACATTCTAAGGTTTGCGTCGAGCGTATCCTCAATCGTCGCCGCGGACAAAATCACGGACTCAATCCGATTGTTTCGAATGAATGTCTTCACAGCATCGAAATCCCGCAGATCCAAATCACGACTGGTAGTAACGACAAGATCGTATTTGTCCTGAAGCGCTTCTCTCAGATTTCTTCCAACAAAGCCCCTTTGTCCGGTTCCTGTGAGCAATACCTTTTTCATCTCAATTCTCCGAACTCTCTTGTCGTTTTACGCCATAGATAGAAAAACACCCCATGACGCTTGCCAATCCTACTGTAAATAAAAAATTCAAAATCGACGCTCCTGTCATCCCTGCGGTAGCGACCACCGGACGTGCAAAAATGAGAGCACACACAGATACACTCAAATAGCCTATTACAATAGCCCTTTGGAACCTAATAATTGTAAGAACAAGAACAAACAAGGTTGTCGCTGCAAAAAAACCACCGGAGACCAGGAGAATCATAAATTCAAATAAATAGCCGCTTAAATCAATATCATACAAAAACGATAAGACCGGCAATCCAAAAAAATAGCCAAGGAGGATACACAGTATCGCAATCAGAAGCGTGTACAATAATTGTTTCCGTATCAAAGAAACAAATCCTTTCACATCTCCTTTATTCCACAAAACCGATATGGAGTGATAAATTGGTCCAAAAATAAACATTGCAAATAATCCAATCACAAACACAGGCATTGAAATGTAACCATACACAGCTTGCGCCTGATCATCCATAACAGAGTCAATCGCATATTTTGGGGCATTGCCAATATAAAACTGCAAAAACGTGCCGATAAAAAGAGGCGCCGTCACCCACAATAGCGAACATTGAACCTTCCATTTTGATATTTTGATACTGCCAGCTATGTTTTCGTTATTCATCTTCCCAGCTTCTGATCGGAATTTAAAATCGGGGTAGGTAATGCTGACAAAATATATCATTAGCACGGCGGAGACAGTAGTTGAGATAATCAAGGCGAACAATAAGTTGCGAAAAACAAAAACGGCAACACAAAAAACAATTGTGGAAGCCAGAAGCCTCATTGTCAAACATTTCGATCCCACATCAAGCCTTCCGCATTTCTGATAAAGAGCCTCATATACATCTTGTATTACATCAATCAGTTTGAACACGCACATTAAACCAATAATTATGGTCTTTTCAAGCGAATACCCATTGTAATAAGCGAGCCAAAACATTACTATGATTGAGACAACAAACATGAGTAATGATGTAATCACACGGGAATTTTGATATTCCGCAAATGAATATGCACCTGCGATGTCCGAAACCTGAAATCCTCTTATTCCCCACTTCCCTATCAGATACATTAGATTAGCATTTGCATATGCGATTACGAAAATCCCAGCATCTATCTGTCCGGCAACATGTGATAATACGATAAGCATGACAACGGATTGGAATGCCGTCATTAGACCACCCATCATATTCCATATAAAAGAGCCGCGAGCAATATTCTTTGAATTAATCAAAAACGCTTTCATAATTAATGTTTCACTATCAATATTAGCTTGTCAAATCACATAAGCTACTGTAACATAAATTTCTTTTGAGCAGTCTATATTTTATTTTGCTATACTGTTTGAATGTGATTCTAATCGGAAAGGAGCGCTTTCATTGGAAAATAATCGAGAATTCCTTTTTACGATTGCGATTGTTTCATACAATCATTCAAAATACTTGCTGCGCAACTTGTCGGCATGCAAAGAGCAGACTTTTGAAGATTACGAGATTGTATTTCTGGACAATTGCTCTACGGACAATTCTGTAGAAATCGCGAGTGATTTTTTCAGACAAAACCCCAATATACCGGTTACTATTGTTGATGTAGAAAAAAATCTTGGGGCCGGTCCCGGTCGCGTGGCGGCCGCTCATTCAAGTAATGGCAAATACATTATTTTTGTAGATTCTGACGACTTTCTTGAGCCAGATGCTTTATTTAATTATGCAGAATCTATCAACGAAACCGATTATGATGCAGTCTATGCCTATAAGAAAGAAGTCGATGAAAATTATAATATTGTATTAAGGCCAACAATAAAAAATCCACATTCGTCTAAATGGATGAATATAACTTTGCAAGGCGCATGCTTTAAAACCGAAATCTTCCGAAGGGCGAGTGGGAATATTGATAATATGTTCTTCGAGGACCTATATCTTTCTTTGTTATTTTCTAAAGCCAGTGGACCCGCAGTCTGGATTGATAAAGTAACTTATAACTATAGAATCAATCATACCTCAAGATCAAGCGTTTCCGTAATGGGGGTGCCCGGTCGAATCCCAGCTGCTTTCGTCGAATTGATAGAGCTTCTTGTCGGATTCGAAAGCGGTCTCGCCGATGAGGATATGATGATTTATCGCTATACACTCTTACGTGTATACTACTCCTGCATATTCAACTGCCGAACACTGTCATTGCGGGCGAAGTTTGAACATTATAGAATGTTAAATCATTCCTTTAACGAATTTTATCCGGGCTATCTAAAACGTATGGAGTTATCGTTTGATCAACACTATCATCTTTCATTCAAAAACAAGATCCGTTTATCGTTTAAGTTAGAAAAAATTGATTCCGTATTGGGAAGACATCCTGCGATGTATTGCTTGTTGATCGCGTATCACACCGCAGACAAAATCGGATTGTACAACAAGCCGCTTCGATAACGGCAGGGAGGCGTATTTTATGAAAAAAGTAATCCTAACCGGAGCATGTGGGTTTTTAGGAAGCGCCTTAACAAAAAGACTGCTGCAATCAGGGATAAAAGTATTTGCTGTTGACATTGATAAAACAAAAATTGAGTCGATGTCCGCCTTTGGAGATGTTATTCCCATCGTTGCAAAATTTGAGGAATATGAACAACTACCAGCCTATTTTCAGACCAATTTCCCGGATGAAAAAATCGATGTTTTCTACCACTTTGCATGGCAGGGAGGACTGGATATTGCATTAAAAGATTACAAACTACAGTTAATAAACGCATTTTATACCTGCAAAGCACTGGAGCAAGCAGAGAAAATCGGATGTACGAAATTCGTATTTGCCCAAACATATAACTACTATGAAATTATGAATTTTGTTAACTTCGGAGTTTCCGCTGACTTTGAACCGCGGTATACAAATATATATTCAGCGGCGAAAGTTGCGGCTGAATTAATTGCTAAAACGATCGCTTTCAACGGAAACATTGAGTATTGTTCCGGTGCGGTTTGTATGACATACGGAGAGAATAACAAATCAAAAAATCTAGCAAATGTAGTGATTCGTAAATTGTCAAATCATGAAGTACCTACTCTGATTGAAGGAAACACCTTTTATGACCTTATATATGTTTCAGATGTTGCGACCGCATTCGAGGCAATTGGCCGCAAGGGAAAAAATCAGAAAACATATTATGTGGGACATCGCAGCTTGCGGACGTTTCGTGATTGGATATCTGATATACGTGACGTTTTATTTCCCGATGGGGAGCTTATCTTTGGTGGATATAAAGACACCCAAAACATTGATTGGGGTAAAGTGGATTTGGATGCTTTATATATTGATACCGGATTTGAATGTACCGCAGATTTTACCGAAAGTATTCAGTGTACTGCAAATTGGTTGAGAGAGAATTGACCTTATGAGCGGTTTTGCTGTATGAAATCCAATAATTTGGCCTGAAGCAAAATCTCTGAATAGCAGTTCTGTCGCAGTGCGCCATCACATATCGTATTATAAAAATTTTGAATTGAATTTCTAAAATGATTGTCTGGCGGCAGATTTATAATTTCCGATTCATTATTTGTATGTTCGATCAATATCTCAGGACGAAAGTCCGGCGGAGCCGTAAAAATCCGATTTGTAAAAATACGTCCTTGATTGCCCAGAATTTCCAGTGAACAACGATAAAAATTATCCATGCCGAAGCTGCCCTGTAACACCTGTCCGCTCATGTTTTCAAAGGTGGCACTGCCATAAACATTTACATCAAAACCATCAACAGTCTTCAGGTTAGACGCTGTTACTTGGACAGAATCCCCAAGAAATATCGTGGCAAGTTTGATGACATATCCACCCGCATCCAGTAATGCGCCGCCGCCCAATTGCTTTGAATACCTAAAGTCATCTCGTTCTCTTTGAGGAAAACAAAAATCAGACCTAAAAAGACGTACGTCGCCGATCACACCATCCTGTATCAATTGTCGTATTCTTGAAACTTGTGAATGATATTGAAACATATAGTTTTCAAATATAGCCAATCTGCTTTCTGTTGCGATCTTTACTGATTTTTCAGTATTCCCAAAGCTGTCGGTGAACGGTTTTTCACATAGAATATGCTTTCCTGCTAAAAGACCTTTTTCTACCCAATTAAAATGCAGGGCTGGCGGCAGCGCTATGTAAAGAGCGTCAACATCACTCTTGTTGAGTAAATCATCGTAGTTATCATATGTAGGAACGCCAAACTGTTGATCAAAAAGCAATCGTTTGCTTTCGCTGTTGCTTGCAACACCAACACATTCGACATGATCCATTTCTTGTAGTGCCGGTAAGAATCTATTGTATGCGATATTTGCGCCGCCTATGATTCCAATTTTCAAGGCATCTGTACACTTCATGAAAGACTCCTCTATGATTACTGCAACCGAATCAAACTAATGAGATTCCGAAGTTGTATATTAACGAGATTATTGATTTGCAGCAAGCGATTGATTTCTCCGTAGTCAAGCCAAAAATAGTCTTTCGGTATTGCTTCTATTTCTTCTTGAATCATGATGATTACATTTCTGTTTTCTTCTTGATAGAATCTCCCGCCTTCTTCCGATAATATAACGTCGTGCACGATCCCATTTCCACGATTGAGAGATGTAAAGAAAACCTCCGTTACGCTATCACCTGGCGGATTTTCGACATCGATGGATTCTCTGAATATGGAAGGGCCAAGTTCAATGGTATCAAAATTACCGATTTCACTCATAAGTTGAACAAGAAAACGAATCGTGCCATTACGATTCATGCATAACAAGCCAAACAGGGCTTTCCCTTTTGAGCGAAACATTGGTTGTTGCCAATGCCGTACTTCTCGGCCTTCGATTTTGATATCACAATATACAATGTCAAAATTCGCAGTTGTATCACAATAGATTCCGTCATTTCCTGAGATCCAGTGTGGTAATTTGTTTAAAGGAATAAGCTCATTTGTTATTCCCGAAAACATTTTTTTATCGTTTATTGCATGAAGCAGGGTCTTGTCATATGGTGAGAACGAAAAAATCGACCTAATTAACGGATCGTTACGATTCACGGGGCTCTCTGAAAGATCGGGGACGAACTCTTCCGAAAATGGCAAACAGGCGAGTACTGTTCTTGTGTCCATATTCACAATGTTGTCGTAGCGCATTAATTCTTTTATTTGTCCAAGCGTCATCCATATGTGGTTTTTGGAAATTGAGATATCCGTATCGTCATCAAGCAGAATACAGATATTACGGTTGCGTTTACCAAGAAACCGAGAAGCTTGTTCTGATTGTATTTGATCAACGATAATATGGTGGTTTTCAGCTGCAATAAAAAGGTCAAGATATTTGGGTGCTGATCCATTATGAACCTGCGTAAAATTGCTAAATGTGGCCTGAATCGTTGGGCTGATTTGTATGCAATTTATATTGCCGGGCTCAATTTTTGCTTGCATAAGGAAATATATGATGCCGTTAATTTTTTTACAAATGATACCTAGGAATCCGATTTCATACTGCAAAATAATCGGTTGGTAAGATATGTCCCCAACATGACTTTCAGATTGAATTCCTGATATTTGAAAGAACCCACCGGCTTTCCTTTTTAAGATACCGTCCGCATCATCAATATGCCAATCTGTACAGGCGTCTGAACTAATCAGTTTGATCTCAACAAATGTTGTGTTATTTTTTTCATTTATCCAAGCCAGTATTTCATCATTGGGATGAATTATTTCACTCGTGCCGTTTATTTGCCCGTTTATTTGCCATGACTGAATAAAATCATTTAATATTTGTGTTTTCATAGTTAAAAGATTATCATAATTCTCGTTCGTCTGTGAAGTAAATCAACACGTACTGCTGCGGATAAAATCACGGACTCAATCCTCGTTTGAGATTTTCATATTCTCTGCATGCTCTTCATCCGGCAGGAACGGAAAGAGCAGTTCCAGCGACGGGGTACTCATCACACCGTTTGCATCCATCTTGCTTTTCATGACCGGCAAATACTCTACATCCATTGGCGTCATCATTTCGACAATCATCGGCTCTGGGTTCGATAGCATATCTCGGATCGCATCCTCCGCAATATCTTCTGTGTCGATTCGTGCGTACTTTAGCCCATATGCATCAGACAACAGCTTCAGATCGGGGAAGATGATACCGCTTTCCTCATCGCATCCGGCAAGTCTTCCTTTGAAATGCGTATTTTGCATCGTATGGATTTGCCGATACCCGGCATTGCTGTCTACAACGATTTTGAGAGGTAGATTGTACCGGCGCACAGTGGCCAATTCCTGAATATTGTGTTGAAGACTTCCGTCGCCCTCACAGACGATCGTACAAGCTCCGGAGGCGACACAGGCACCAATGGCTTCCGGGAGCGCCGTCCCCATGCTGCCAAGACCTATATGACTAATCACCCTCTGACTTTTTTGAATACGAGGAATACTGAATACATATGCAAACGCAGACGGCGACGTGACCAGTACATCCCCATCCCCCATAAATTCTCCAATGAGATGGGCTACCTGATAAGGATTGACCGCATTTGAGTCTTCCGGTGACCAAACGCCTGCAGATGGATATTTCTTTTTCATACTGTTGCAATACTTGATCCATACAGACCAATCCGGTAAAGGATACTTCAATTTCTCCAGTGCCGCCAATAGAAACTCCTTCGCATCTGCGGCGATAAGAACTGCGCCATCCATATGCAGTTTTTCAAGTTCGGGCTCCGCAATGTTTACAATGAAACGTTTTGCGTTCGGTGCAAAATTGGCGTCATTATATGCCGTCAAATAATAGCGCAGGCCGCTGCCGATCGAGAGGAGCAGATCGCTGTTTTGTACAACATAGTTTGCATAGCGATCTGCGAGTGACCCGACACATCCAAAATAGAAACGTTCATCATCATCTTTTAATATATCTCGCATACGCCGCGAGGATACAACGGGGATACCGGTTTCGCGCACAAAGGCCCGAAGCGCTTCCTCCGAATTCGCGAGCCGGACGCCGCTGCCGACAAGAATCACCGGCCGTTTCGCTTTTTTCAGTTCAACCAGCAACTCTTCCATTTGAGAACTGCGTGGCGCAGTCGATTTGATAAATCCTTCCACCGGTGCGTCAAACCCGTCAAGTTCAGCGGGATCTATTTCGGCGCTTTGCACATCAAGCGGGATTTCAATCCATACCGGGCCCGGTCTCTCGTGAGTCGCAATAAAAAATGCTTTTTCCAGATGATAGCGAATATCGTCTGCTTTCAAAACTGTAACGGCATATTTGGTGATCGGCGTCACAATCGAAATAATATCCGCCTCTTGTGCCCCAGTCTGACGGACGCCGGGAATCGTAGTAATGGTATCCGTCCGTACCTGTCCGGAAAAATAGACGACCGGTGTCGAATCAATATAGGAAGACGTCACGGCGGTAATGGTATTCGTACCCCCCGGCCCAGTGGTAACAAAACAAACACCGGGCTTGCCTGTATATAAGGCATATCCGTCGGCACAGAAACCGCTGGCTTGTTCATGCAAATTGTAATACTTACGGATAGCGTCGTTTTTCGCGAGAGAGTCCAGCAGATGCATGATGCCTCCGCCCGCCAAAAGGAATACATCTTTTACCTTCTGTGATTCAACAAATGATACAACGAAATCTGATACTTTCAAATGTGCGGCCCCCTCATCTGCGTACAATCATTTCCTGTTCTAATTCAAGCAATTTTTTGCTTCGTAATTTTATTTCTTTACAGGGGATACCGGCATTGATCGTCCAGGGATTTGTTGATTTTGCAACCAAACTCATTGCTCCAATCGCACAGCCTTCTTCAATGACAACACCCGGCAAAATGGTGCATCCGGAACCGATGATAGAATGTCTTTTGATTACCACGGGTTTTCGGATAATCGTCTTGAACTCTTCCGGTGTCGTTGGATTTGTAAGGGATTCTCCGGAATAATCATCCGAATCGGCATGAATCGTTACGCGCGGGGATAAGCCTGAAAAGTCCTCCATTTCTATGCCTTCAGTACTTCCGTACAGGATCGAAGCCACAGCGATATGGATGTAGTTTCCAAGTGTGATTTTCCCGCTAAGAAAACAAAAGTCGTCAATACGAACGTTACTGCCGATCTCCATATTTTCGACACAATAAAAGCTGGCCTTGCAGCTGATTTGTACGTTGTCCCCAATCGCACGAAACCCAATATTCCGTAATTCGTCTTGTGATAAAAAACTGTTCCTCATATCTGACCCTCTGCTATTCTGTTACTTCGTTCATGAGAATCGGCATCCCTTTTCTGTAATTCGTCTTGCTGGCGCTTCCGATAAGGGCATCATAATACTTGGGTTGCAAGCCTGCTCCGGGTCTGATGATCCGAGTATTATCATTGCAAAAAATATCACCCATCCGAATATCTTCAATTGCAAATATACTTCTTCTATAGGCAAGATTGCTTTTTTCGGCATCGCCAGGTCCATACGACTCCACGCCGCGCGCCTCATACGCTTGCCGAACACTGTTTGTCATTTCCGCAAATTCCGCCGGCTCGGTGGAAAAATCGCTATCAGGATTTTTCAGATCACGGGAAAGGCAAAAATGTTTTTCAATCACCTTAGCACCCAAGGCGACGGCGGTAATTGGCGCGAGCGTACCGATGGAGTGATCCGACAAGCCGACAATCACACCGAACCGCTCGATCATATCGGCTATCGTACGCAAATTCATGTCCTTCGTTTCTGCCGGATACTCACTGGTGCACTTCAGCAATATGATTTTGCCCCGTGACAATCCCTCGCCCAGCATGGCGTCCATGGCATCCTGTATTTCTTCCATCGACCCCATGCCGCAGGAAACGATCATGGGTTTCCCCTGTTTTGCGATATAGCGAATCAAGGGGATATCTACCAGTTCAAAGGATGCGACCTTATAGGCCTCAACCCCGAGCGTTTCCAAAAAATCAACGCTGGCTCTGTCAAACGGCGTCGATAAAAAATCGATTCCTACCCGCTCACATTCGGCCTTGATCTCCGTCTGCCATTCATAGGGCGTTGCGGCTTCGGAATATAGCTGATATAGGCTGTAGCCATCCCAAAGCCCGCCTTTTATTTTGAAATACTCATTATCGCAATCAATTGTCAGCGAGTCGGCCGTGTACGTTTGTATTTTCAAACAGTCAGCTCCGGCTTTCTTTGCCGCACGCACGATTTCCAAGGCATTCTCAAGCTTGCCCGCATGGTTTGCAGACATTTCCGCAATCGTATATACGCCGTTTTGTATTTTATCTAACAGTTTCATTCATCAATCTCACGATCTCACCGGCAGCGGTCAATGCCCCCTCACAATGCACGGTGCTCCGTAGCCGCGCAGACTCATTCTTTCGTCTGTCAATATCCGATAATAATGATTTTACCTCATTTACCAGATCTATTGTGCTCAAATCATCCCAGTCGCCAATGCACTTCATTAGCTTATACCTGCCTAAGTAGTCTGCGATCATCTCCTGATTGTCAATCTGCGTGATCGTAAGAGCAGGGATTCCGAGCGCCGCGATCTCATAAACCATACTGCTGGCGGAGATTACTGCAATATCACACGTTTTCATGATCTGAGATATCGATATCGGATCTTTTATGATTTCAACATTTTCCTTTGACAACTGCATGAGTTCTTCATCGCAGCAAGTGACAGCGCCGAGTACCGCGACAACTTCGACTCCGGAGATATCTTGTATGGCGGAGACAATCACCGGTGTAATATTTCGAATATCCGTTCCCCCAAAACACACAAAAACGCGGCTTGCACGTTCTCTTATTTTGATTGATTCACACGACCAAAACTCCCGCCTAAGCAAAGTATATTTTCCGCCAAGCAGCAATTTTGGCTTTTTCGACCCGAAACGGAAGGTGAGCTCATTTGCATGCAGATTTACATTCAGTAAGGCATCGCAGCTGTATTCATATAAGGCGTTATCGTCATAGCAAAGGACGAAGCGACCTGTCTCATTCAAATCTGAAATATATTGATCGGATAATTTATAGGAATCGGCCACTACAAGATCGAACCCGGTGTAATCGATCGGCTCGTCTTCTGATCTGAAAAAGGAACTCTCTCCTCCGTATTCACCAAAGGCGTCCGCCAACGCAGACATCCGCGTGAGATGTCCCATACCGATACCAACACCGGAATCAATACGGAATGCGATCTTCAAGATATCGCTTCCGGACATTGTCATTCCGGTTGTCTTTCAATGAAGGCCGCCATTTGCGGTACTGTGAAAGCCACATATCCTCGTTTCGGCGAATATATCAGCCCTTTTGCAATCAACTCACTTCGGCGGGGAGAAAGTTGGTTGGGTTTCAACTTCATACGCACTGCGATATCCGATATCGCAGCGCTTTCTTCTCCATATTCAGCCATTGCCTGCAG
>BNUG01000017.1 GCA_025997195.1 Clostridia bacterium
GCCAGGTTCCAAATGCGAAATACGCCATCGAAACCGGCACCGGTGGAACCTACATGGATGTTCAGGTCGCTATTTTGGGAAAGGAGTGTGCATAATGTCTAACCTGTATAACAAACCATTGCCCGAAGTATATGCCTGGACGGCACCCTTTTGGTCAGAAACAAAAAATGGACGATTGATGCTGCAGCGAGGCAAAACGACCGAAAAATTCATCATGTATCCCAAAAAATACAGCCCCTATGATTTTACAGAAGAAATCGAGTGGGTCGAAGCGAGCGGAAAAGGAACGATCTATTCCTATTCGACAGTTTATGCAAATCCTCCCGCTAGTTTTGCCGATGATCTGCCTTTTACGGTAGCGATCGTTGAGTTGGAAGAAGGAGTTCGCTTGTGCACGCGGATTGTCGATACCCCTCCCGACAAAATCGCGATCGGGGTCACAGTTTCTCCTGTATACGAAAAGGTCACAGATGACATCACGCTCGTATATTTTAAAGCCGAATAAGAAAATTTCGAACTTGTTATCGGTTGAGGAGAAGTATAAACATTCGCCCGGCTGGGTCTTTCTTGCAGCGCCGACCATCGCTTTTTATCTGTTCCGCGCAAAGACCCCGGCCGTGGCGTCGGAGCTGATTGGCGAAAAATTTCGGGTGATTGCTTTTTTCCATTATCGTTCCATCTTCGCAATCTCCTCTTCCATCTCGTCGTAGGACGACAGCAGCTCAATAAACGCATTGACGATATCGCCGTCGAACTGCTGGCTGATCCCCTGACGCAGCTGCTCGATCGCCTTGTCGAGTTCCATTTTGCTTCTGTAGGCTCTGTCCGAGGTCATGGCGTCAAACGAATCGGCCACGGAAACGATGCGCGCGAGGAAAGGAATTTCCGCCCCGGAGAGACCATCGGGATATCCTTTGCCGTCAATGCGCTCGTGATGGCTCTTTACAAGCGGTATAATTTTTTGGAACACGGACATCACAGAGAGAATGTGCGCCCCGTTTGCCGGGTGCTTTTTTATCTCCAAAAACTCCTCGTCGCCGAGCCTGTCGGGCTTGAGCAAAATCGAATCGGGCACTCCGATTTTACCGATGTCGTGAAAGCGGCAACCGACGTTGAGCGTCTCGAGCGATTCCTCGTCGAGCCCCATCGCCTGGCCTATCTTCATGGCGTAATACGTCACTCTGTCGGAATGGCAGCGCGTATAGTGATCCTTTGTGTTGACCACCACGCGCAGGGCTTCGATCGTTTCGAGATAGTGCTCCTGAAGCGCAGCGAGCGCTTCGTTCAGCTCGGCGTTCCGCATGACAGACTTCATGCCGGACTCGACAAGCAGAACAAGCTGCTCAAAGCGGTTGCTCTTTTCACAGTAGCCCTGAATATCGAGGGTCCGCACCGTCTCTATAGGCGGCACCAAGTCCTTGTATCCGGTGAGGAGCAGAATATACAGATCCTTGTCAAACTCGCGTATGAGCTCCACGACCCGGTCGCCGTGAATCGGCGACATCAAAAAGTCGAGAATCAGCATGTCGAAATGCTCACGGCGAAGGAGATCCACCGCCTCATATGGGTCTGTGATCCCCTGCACGGTGTACCCGGACTTTCCGAGCACGACGATCAGGGAGTCGATAACGCCCTGCTCGTCGTCCACGACAAGTATTTTATATTTCAATACCGGCTTCTGCGCGGATTTACGCATGATTCAGCCTCCTTTCGTCCTCGGGAACAGGAATAAGAATGGTAAACACCGTACCCTTACCCTGCTCAGACTCGACCGACATCTGCCCGTTGAAGAGTCCCTTTATGGTCGAATACGACAGGTAGAGTCCCAACCCTGTTCCGAGCTTTCCCTTTGTCGTCACCATTTCCTTAAAAAGCCGTTCTCGTATTTCCGGCGCGATCCCCGCGCCCGAATCCGCCACCCTGAACACATAAAACCTGTCCTGTCTGTCAATGCTGATGCATATCTCACCCGGCCTGCCTTCGTAGGCGTGTATGGCGTTGATGATGAGATTGTCAAAAATCTGCACGAAGCTGTTCACGTCGCCCTCGATCTCCGCCTGCATATCGACGTTGCCCGACACGAGCAGCTCGCAATTCCCGAGCTTTAGCTCGTGTTTCATCAGCATATCGACGCGCTTCCAAAATTCGCCGATGGGAAAGCTTCCGGCCTCGCCGGAATTGAGCTGAACAGCCTGTCCCTTCACGGTGGCGATCATGTCGGAAATGTAATCGCAGTGAACCTCTGCTTTGTCGATCCACTGCTGCATCTCGGCTGATATCTCCCTGTGGTCGTCAGGTGTGACGGACGGGTCGGCAATCGAATCACCGTATTCCTGCGCAAGCCCCCGCACCGCAACAAGCGCCCCAGCGATGGACAAAAGCGGCGTGCGAAGGTTGTGAGCGATTCCCGCAGCAATCTGGCCGAGCGAAACCATACGCTCACGCCCGATCAGAATTGTCTGATTTTCCTTGATCGTCTCCATAGCGCGGTTGATCTGTGTGACGTCGCGCAGGAGCAGGATACTTCCGATTTGCTCGTTATCCTGAAAAATCGGAGTGATTTCAATGTCCACGAACATGTCGTCCCCAAAACGCGGCTCGATTTTAACGGTGCGCATCTCTGCGACGGATTGGGCGTGCAGCGCCAAAATATCGTCATACGCGCCTTCGGCGTTGCACGCGGAAAGGAACTCACGCAGGGTCATATCCTTTGCCATATTCTCCGGATCGGAGAGGAAGTGCAGCAGGGACTTGTTGTAGTCAATGATGCGAAGTTGCGGGTCGACCACCAAATAGCCGTCCGAGATCAGATCCACCACCTGCCGCACCGTAATCGGCAGCGCGGTAATAAATCTGTATTTAAAAAATGCGATGTAGAAGCACAGGATCGTTATGGTGAACAGCGCCGCGTTGATCTCAAAGGACAGTGCCGCTATGTTGAAGGAAAACAAGATGTTTCCGATTACCGGGACCAGCGTCCCCAGCAGCACAAGCCCCGACTGTTTTGAGAAGATCCCCGTATTTTTCACCGAGCAGAAAAAGATGTACGCCAGCCCCACAAAGATGCACCCATAGGAATACATGGAATGGAAATAGTAGTAGACCCCATATGTCGCGTCGGCGGAATAAAGCGAGAATCGCTCAAAAAACAGGTGGTGTGAATCGTTGGTAAATACCATGATGATACTCGTAAACGGAACGACGAGCATCGCGAGAAAGCCCGGCGTCGGCCGCCACGCAGGGAGATAAATCGTTCTGCCGAGATACAGCACCACGACCGGAACAATACAAATGCTCACGTAGCAAATCTTGATGAACAGCATATTTGTCGTTTCGGTGAGAAGCCGGACATCCATCTCGAGCATGGTACCCACGTTCCAAATGAGCATGGCGAGATCGGTGACAAGAAACGCCTTGCGCACCTCGGAGCGGCGGGTATTGCGCCAGATGACGATCACGAGTACAAGACAGAAGATGAAGGCGATATGAACCGAGAAAAAGGTGATGATATCACTCATTTTCATTTGTCCGCCTCCTCTCCGGACGCCGTCAGAATGAGGCGTGTCAAGGCCGCGCTGTGGCTGTTTGTGAAGTAGTGATCGGCTCCGTCAAGCGTATGTACGCCTAAAAACCGTTCCGAAAACGCGCTCCAGCCCGCGGGATCACGCTTGTTCCGCGTGAGCTTGTCCTTTTCCGCAAGGACGGTGAGGATAGGGGTTTTGCTGAGCCGCAGATGCTGGCGCTCCAGAACATAGAGATAGCGGTAATACGCGCGAACGTCGTGACGGAACGCCCCGAGGATCGCTTTTGCCCCGGCGTCCGACAGTTTCCCGGCCGGAAACCCGATGGAGATCAGGTAACGCAAAAGCCGCTTGTCATCCAGAAACAGCCACGGATCCAAAAACCAACCGTAGAACGCCACATGTTTCGGGGGAAGAATCCCGCCGAGGATCAGCGCCTGCGCCGGTGTGCCCGAGAGTTCCATTAACCATGCGAGGTCAAGACCGAGCGCGGAGCCTACGCAGTGCGCGTAAATCGTCACGGTTCCGGTCAGCTTGTCCTTTATTTCCCGGTAGACGAGTGCGGCTGCGTCGTGTACGCTGACAAAGGGTTCGTCCTCTTCGTCAAAATCGTGTCCGGGCAGATTCACCGAGTGAACGGCATATTGCGGATCCATCTGCGCCAGTGCGGCGGCAAGTTCAATATAGGAGTACGCACCGCCGCCCCCGTAAGGGCAAAGTACGATATGCTTTTCGGCGTCGGGCAGACCCGCAAGGAGCGTGAGGATCCCCTTTTCCTCCGCCTCCTCGAAATGCTGCGCGAAATCCTCCAAAACAGGGTGCTGATAAATCTTGGCGACGCTGATCGCGCCGGGCATACGGCAGATCATGTCGATCGCGCCGAGGGAATCCCCGCCGATTTGAAAGAAATTGTCCTTTACGCTGACCTCCGCAAGTTTCAGAACCTCCGACCATATCTCACAGACGAGCTTCTCCTTGCCGTTTCGCGGCGGGATGATCTCGCGCTGTGAATCAGAGTCCGAGAACCCGGGTTCCGGCAGACGGGCGAGGTTGGTCTTTCCGTTTGCCGAGAGAGGAATGGCGTCGAGCTGCGTGAAACAGGATGGAATCATGTATTCCGGCAGATGAACCGCCAGATGCTCCCGCAGCTCCGTATCCGAAATCGGCCGCGGCGAGACGAAGTACGCCGCGAGAAAGGCGTTCCCCTGACTGTTCTCCCGGCTTGTGACGACAGACGACGTGACGTCCGGGTGCTGTTCCATGCGGAACTGAATGTCGCCGAGCTCAATGCGGAAGCCGCGGATTTTTACCTGATGGTCGATACGCCCCAAAAATGCGATGTCTCCTTTCGGGAGCCAGAGCGCGAGGTCGCCCGTGCGGTAGAGCCGAGGCTCCGGCAGCGACGGATCCTCGACGAATTTTTCCGCTGTCAGCTCCGGCTTGTTGAGATAGCCGCGGGCAAGACCGACGCCGCCGATATACAGCTCTCCCTGCGTACCTACCGGAAGCAGGCCGCCGTATTGATCGAGTATGTACAGGCGAATGTTGTCTATCGGCTTTCCGATCGGGACGACCTTTTCCTCTACCCCGATGGGACAGTCGTAATACGACACATCGATCGCGGCCTCCGTGGGGCCGTAGAGATTGCGCAGACGCGCGCCGCTCGCGGGGTAAATCAGCGCGTGAAACGCGTTCACGTGCTTGGGCGTGAGAGCTTCGCCGCTCGCGAACACATTGCGCAGCGAGGCGAGCCGCTCCGCCCCGCCCTGCGTCTCGAGCCAGTTCGTAAATCCGCCGAGCATGGACGGAACAAAGTGCATAACGGTCACGCAGTACCGCTCGACCGCATCAATGATCCTGTCGGGCAGTTTTTCGTCGCCGGGGCCGAGAAAGACCATCTTCACCCCGGCGTAAAACCACCATGTGAGTTCCCACACCGACACGTCGAAAGTGTAGGGCGTTTTCTGCAAAATCACGCCGCCGCTTCCGAGCGGGTACTGCCGGTTCATCCAATGAATCCGGTTGACCAGCGCGCGGTGCTCCACCATGACGCCCTTAGGCTGTCCGGTGGAACCCGAAGTGTAGAGAACATACGCGAGATCCTCCGGGCACGCGCCGTCGCCAACAAACTCCGGCGCGTCGTCGATCGGGAGATCCAGATCAATTCGTATTTCCTCAAACGCGCGCGGAACCGTGATCGACGACTCGGTCAGCAGCAGCGGCGATGCGCTGTCGCCCATCATGTAGGAGATACGTTCCTCCGGATAGTCCGGATCGATCGGCAGATACGCCCCGCCCGCTTTCCACACGCCAAGAATCGCCGTCATCATCGAAAACGAGCGGTACAGCATGAGCCCGACGATCGTTCCGGGGCGAACGCCGCGCGCGCGAAGCAGCCTTGCCAGCGCGTCGGACCTTTGATTCAGCCCGGCATAGGTGAGGCGCTCCTCGCGAAACATCACGGCGACGTCGCCGGGCCGCTCAGCCGCTTGGGACTCGAAAAAGTGCAGCATGGTTTTGTCCCCGGGAAATTCCACGGCGGTGTCATTGAATTTCGAGAGGATCGTCTGCTGCTCCTTTTCGGAGAGCATGGAAATGGTGTGGATTTTCGCGTCGGGCTTGTCGATGGCGTGCCACAGCAGTCTCATAAAATGGTCGTGCAGCGCCGAGATTTCGGCCGAGGGAAAGAGATCTGTCAAGAAGTCATAGTTGATGAGAATCTGCTCCATACCGTCGCGGCCGTTTATATGTACGGCAAGCGATTCCTGCTGCTGTCCGCAAAAGTGCCAGCGGGAGGAGAGTCTCACGGAATCGGCGGACTCCACAAATTTCGCGTTCTGGTATGAGAACAGAATATCGTAGAGCCTATCGTCGGTGCTGCCTGAGACCTTTCGCACGTAGCGCAGCATCTGCTCTATCGGATAGCGCTGGTGGCGCAGCGCCTGCATCCACGCCGAGATCACGCCGCGGGCGAAATCCGTGAAGCTGACGTCTGTGTCAATGTGCACGCGAAGCGGAATGGTGGAGATAAACATTCCCATGGTGGCGCGGTCGTGCCAGTCGCCTCTGTTCAGAACGGGAATTCCGATCAAAAGATCCTCCGCCCCGGTTGCCCGGTGAAGATACAGGCAAAACGCACTCAAAAGCAGACCGAAAATCGTCATCCCGCTGTTTGCGGTATACTCCTGAATCTTGCTGTAGAGCTTCTTCGGGAAGGTATAACTCCGGCGCATCGCGTCGATGCCGATCTCCCGCGAGCTGCGGGAATGGAGCGCGGTGACCGCCGGGAGGTCACGCAAAAGCTCGTTCCAGTAGAGCTCGTCCTTTTGGAATCGCGCCGACCGGCGATAGGCATCTTCCTTTTCAAGAAATTCAAAGTAGGACGGCCTTGGCGCTACTTCCTCCTCTTTTTGTTCCAGCAGGGCGGTGTAATGCGCCACGATCTCGTCGCCAGTCAGCACACAGCTCCATGCGTCGGCGATGGTATGATGAAAAATGGCGAGGTATCCGCAGGTCTCCTCGTCGATTTGAAGCAGGGTGAAACGGAAAAGGAAAGCGTTTTCCCGGAAGATCGGTCTCTGCGTCTCGTCTAAGTCCCAGTAATACAGCGCCTCTTTGCCGGCCTCGCGAAAATCTTTCCGCGCGAATTTTTGATATTGAAACGGTGCCACATACTGCCGCGGTTCTCCGTCCACCGTGGTAAACTGCAGGCGAAAAGCGTCGTTACGCTCGATCGTCATGTTTATCGCGCGCTCCAAAAGGTCAAAATCCACCGGCGCGCGCAAACGCATTGTCGCGGGGATGTTGGCAATGCTCCCACGCGGATAGAACATCTCGGTATACCAGATGCTCAGCTGTGGGTCGGAAAGCGGATACAGCGCAATGGACTCCTGCATAACAAACCTCCTTATCGCCATATTTTCCGCGAATAAAATAATACAAGAAAAACTTACAAAATTGATATCACTTCCCACAACAGTTATATTATATTGTGGAATCAATGTCAATCAGGGCTTTTTCACGGGGATTTCATGGATTTCGACAATTGTGTTACAGACATAATTGTTTGTTGAAATATCAATATAAGCCATGTACAAGATTAATAGAAGGCATTTGTATTATCTACTCAAACAAATTTCGTATATATGCATGATGACTGAAATTCCAACGATTACGATGGCGTGTTACAAAAGTGTCATAATCCATGAAATTTCCGTGGGGCTTTTTCGGGCACCGTAGTGAGTTGCAGTTCGTCTTTTGTGATGTATTCACCTTTGAAGTTCGTCATACCAACAAGTGGCTTTTCGTTGTCCGGGTTTTCGACACTTATTGTTCACAAACAATTTTGGTGCGCTCGCTGTTTGCTGCTCTTGTACAACATCATTTTGCATTTCCATATAACGATTTCTCCCTGTTCAAATACCTAATTATCTAATTGCGTGGACACGGTAATAAAAATTCCGTCATCTTCGCACGCAAGTTGCTCCAACAAAATCCGCTTTATCTTATCAGCTTCTTGCGATTCGACGTTTGCCAATATCTCTATTTTCCAAAATCCATTTGTTTCATCGGGTGTAAACAAGAACAGTAAATCGCATTTGCTGTTCTTTAGTATTCTCTGATTGTCATATCTGCTATCGTTTATAAACGCTCCGGCAGAGATAAACTCGAAACTTTCTACATCTATGTTTTCGTCAGTATCTTCCCATTCACCGCCGGCGGATTTACTCACGCTCGGAGAAAAGTTCATAAGCCAATGGAGATAGCCTTTAAGCCCAACACCTATGTCGGTTTCCAAATCGTTACCGCGCTCTTTTGATTCAACGACAAACAAAATAGGTTTACTGTCAGGAATAAATAGCTCCGCAACGTGGTCGGGACGTTTACTCGCGTTACTCACGCGAGGTAGTGACAACCAACGGTATTCGCAATCGTTCAAGCGTACTGACAGACCGCTCCAATCGCCGCCGGGAGGATTGCACATTCCCTCAAATGTATTGTCGAGCAGATACGAAAACATATAGTGCAAGACCGTATCAACGTCATCTTCGTGATACGCGATAGGAATATTAGATATAGCCGGTATCACAAATTCGCCAGTCTGACCTTGCGTAATATATCTTTGCTTGACATCGCGGTTGTCAATAAATTTGTTGATAGTCTCCGATGTATTCAGCAGCGGCGCGTCCAAGAGAAGAAAGTCACTTAATGATAGGAAGGCTCGCCAAAAACCGCTAATCTCCGAAAGGCGAATCGGGTCAGAGAGAAGCAACCGATAATTTCTTTCGATTAGCGGCCCATAGATATATGAAAGGACATATACTTTTTCCGAAGTCAGCATAGCCACAAGCGGCAATATACCTCTATCAGGTCGGTTGTCATCGCCGCGAGGCTTAAACCCTTTAATCATACAAACAAGGCAGTCCTCGGAGATTGAGTTGAGTACATCAAACTCCGACGCAATCGCCGGATAAATCTCTTTTAACTTGCCAACAAAGGCAGAAATCTTATCTGATGGCAGAAGTCCGAACGGTAAGTCCTTTGATGCTACACCAACACTTAAATCCCGAATCAACGATGAGAACTCTCCTATTTTGCCGGCCTCCGTTTGAGATTTTTGCGAAACCTTTTTAGCAAAGTTGAAACCGTCGGTTTTGTCTTTGGAATATTCCAAGATGTCAGCATCAGTATCGAAAATTGCTTGCCAGTCATCAACAGTAAAGCTATTCGCTCCACTCCCGCGCGAAGTCAAAAATGTTACCACGCTGAAGTTGTTTTCCAATATTTTCAACTCGGTTTGTGCAGTAGATACGCCAAGCATTTTCTCAAAAATGAAATCGCAAACAAGCTGTTCGGAGAACCATTCGCTATCGAACGATTCAAACACTTTATCAGTAATCCTAAATTCCTCGGCTTGAACATATGCCTGTGCGACAAAGCCGCCCGTCTGTTTTGAAAACGAAATGTAGCTGAATGGTACTGCGGGATTTGGAAAGCGGAGAGCCTTGCGCTCTCGCGTTTCGCTGTCAAGCTCATACTTAACAAAATCTACAATGTAAATATACGGACAAGTTGTACGCCCGATTGAGTACGCTCGTCCACTTCTTTGCCAAGCTTGATTTCCCGCCTGTAACGCACTGCAAAACTCAATAGCAAACAACACCGTTTCCTTGCCGTTATCTACATTAGTCACCACTACATCAGGCGTTTCATCTAAGAAACTTCCGTTAGCTTTAAGTGCATCAAAGATATTGCTTTGCCAGCGTTGGCTACGGTTGTCTTTGGAAAATCCGGGGAACATCTCAATCGACCAAGTATTCCGAGTTCCGGCATACTCAAAATCCAAATCGACAGTCAGACAGGCAAGTGATGAAAGCGTTTTACTGAATGAATGTACGACTGCGTTTCGTGTTATGTAGCTAATAACGCGCTCACACTCAACAATATTATCACCGTGTACGCGAAAGTGTTTTTTCAAAGCAAGTTCCACTCTCAATAGTTAAGATACAGCGATTCGTACACGGCTTCACATTTTTTATCCATAACCTTTTTGAAACTCGAATTTCCAGATGGAACCATCAGATGCTGCTTATATAGTTTTGTCGGCAATTCCACAGAATAATCGGTGTCACCACGCATACCATCAAACGATAGGGCATACTTAACCCCTTTACTATTGAGAGAATCGAGATAATCAATAAATCTCTCAAAGTCTATTGTTCCGAAGTAACGACCTTTGGTGTTGAAGTATGGAGGGTCAAGATACACAAAGTCACCGGATTTTACGTCCTGAGTAGTTTCCCAATAATCGCCGCTAAAAAACTCAATTCCTTGCAAGCGCTCTGACCAATCAGACAAAACAGATTTCAGTCTTTCAGGCTCAATACCTTTGCGTGTATGGTGAAGTGAATTATTAAAATCACCGTTTTTGTTAAACCGAATAAGCCCATTGACGCAAGTTCTTGATAGGAAAAACAAATCATTTGAATCGTGATTCTTATTGAAATTGTCGCGGATTTCGTAATATACGAGATAGCCTTCATTTTGGAGACGTTCCCAACGGATTTTATATTGCTCGTAAAGACTTTCATAATCAGATTGTATAGAACGCCAAAGGTTGATAAGCGGTTTACAAATATCTCCGCAGACACCTTTATCGGGCGAAATGGCATAGGCTATTGAACCACCACCAACAAATGGTTCGTAATACCGATTAAACAGAGGGGTATGACTTGCAATAGTCGTAGCTTGACTACGTTTACTGCCGCTCCATTTGATAACAGGCTGAAATTGTGACATTGGTACGCCCTCCATTGCTAAAGAATATCCATCAAAGACATTTGCCTCGATAGTTCCGTATTAGATAAGCGAACAACGGACATATCATAGTATTCCTTATCTAATTCAAACCCCAAATAGTTTCTTTCCGCAAGTTTTGCAGCTACGCACTCACTCCCGGAACCGCTAAAAGGTGTCATTACTAAATCGTCCTTTTTGCTACTTAAACGAATCATTCGGTCAAGTATTCTTAGCGGCTTTTGTGTTGGGTGTTTCCCATACTTGCTTTCGTCGCTTTGCTTATTGTTAGGAATATCCCATACTGTACGCATTTGCTTTCCCGCTGTTTTCAGTCCATCCTCTGGAAAAGCACTCTCTTTTGAGTATTCATAATCGAAATAATACTCTCGCTTTTTACCACCTTTGTTACACCAGAGCATCGTTTCGTGGCTTGCTGTCAATCGTCTGCCGGCCAAGTTTGGAAACGCATTACGCTTGTACCAAATCACTTCGTTTATTATCTCAATGCCGATTTTCTGACAAATTACATTTATTATACCGATATTGTGGTATGTTCCAAATATCCACATAGACCCGGTTGGTTTTAGGATTCGCTGTGCTTGCATCAGCCAAAGTTCGGTGAATTGCATATATTCCTCAAAAGGCATATCGTCCCAATTCTGCATTACCTTGTTCCAGTTGCCACCCATTCCATCTAATTTCGCACTATTATCCCATTTCCATTCTCCGCCTTTGGAAAGGTTATAGGGGGGGTCTGCTATTATCAAGTCAACGCAATTATCAGGCAGTTTTGACATTCCAATAATGCAGTCCTCGTTAAATATCACATTGATAAAAGGTTCGCTCATTAGTTATTTCTCCAATTCCATTATATCCTCTAACTCAACGCCAAGAGTTAAGCATATCCTAACCAAAACATCGGTATTGACATTGTCGCCTTTACCAAGTTTTGCGAGAGATGAATGACTTATCCCTGCGGCAGAGCAAAGGTCACCCTTCTTCATTTTTCGGTCGAGAAGCAACTTGAACAGCTTAATATAGCTGATTTTACTAACAACTTCATCCTCGTTCATAGAGCAACCTCTCTTTTCAGATTAGGAGCATCGTCTATTTTAGCATTTGAATGTCCGATTGTCAGGCAAAATTCCGATTTCGCTGAAATTATTTTTATAACTCACCAATGTTTCAGCATACGGCGGAAAATCGGTACGCATTTCAACAAAACATCATTTAACCCCTTGACAACCTGCGTCCTGGAATGCGAATATCTTCTCCATGGTACAGACGCTTTCCCAAACGGTCGTGCTTCCGATTGCGGGGCTTGTCATTACCTACGTTCTCGTGGCAGAACTTATCGGAATGATAACGGATAAGAACAGTCTGCATGATGTGGACACGTTTATGTTCTTCAAGTGGTTCTTCAAGGCTTGGGTGGCGGTGTTCATCGTCGCCCACACCTTTGACATCACAATGGCTATCTTTGATGTTGGCCACTGTCACTCGACAAAAAATAGTGAAAATAGCAAAGAATCAGGGCAACAAAAAAAGGCACTCTCGAAGAAAAAAAGTAATGACTTAGAACATTGAAATTTCATATCTTCTCATATCTTCGCATAGGTTCTTATATCGTTTTATATGGTTAGGGCAACATTTGGGCAACAATACGGAGAAAAGGGACGAAACAGGGCAACAAAATCAGAGTAATAATAAAGCCCGAAATCATTGAAATTTCAGGCTCTGTGGCGGAGCGGGTGGGATTCGAACCCACGTGCCGTTTCCGACAAACTGATTTCGAGTCAGCCCCGTTATGACCACTTCGATACCGCTCCATATTGATTTTTCAAGGTTACGAGGCAATTATCACATGATTTCGAGTCAGCCCCGTTATGACCACTTCGATACTCCTCCGCAAAAGTCGCAATATTCATGTTATCAAAAAAGCGGCCTGCGTACAACGACATTCCGCGATGGTTGGCTTTAGATGCGGATGGGTTCCGGACTGTAGCGGAAACCGGCCAAGGATCCGCCCTGCAGCATATAATAGATCATGTCTGCACGCGTAGAAAGGTTCAGCAAGGCCGACGAATGTGCAAGATCATCTTCCTGTAACCTTAGATTTTGGTAAAGGAGAACACTTGTATCCTTCTCTTTGATCTCGCGCAGGATCTCTGCACCGCCGCTTCCGAAAGCCAGGATGCGCGCGCAGATGCGTTCGGACAGAGCCTTTTGCATCTCCTGTTTCGTCACATGCAGAGCAGCGTGCAGGATCAGCCTGCGCACACGTGTCTCGGTATAACGCTTGCTTTTGGTCTGCGCCACAAGTTCGCCGTAATTTTGTACCTGCATCGCCGCCTCAAACAGCCGATTTTCGATCCCCTCTGAAACAGAATAAATATCCCCCACGCCCTTCTGTCCCATTGCGATAAGGGCATGCTGGAACGGGTTAAACAAAGCTTCGGGAAAAACCATACCGGCCACTCTCGTGCCGACGCGTGAAAAATCCATTTCAAATCCATGGTCGACACGCATGTCCCACACGGAAACATAAGGCAGAAATTGATGAATAAGATTGCGAATCAAGTCCGCTGTTGTTTCGGGCATATAGGAAAACGCACGCCCCAGCTTGCCGTCTCTGAGCATCTGCCGGATAGCCCCGGCACCCGAAATCAAGGTTTCACGAACAGGTGGCGCATCCCCATAGGCCGGTGTCGGCGGTTTGGGTCCTTCCATTGGTCCGGGCCCTTTGCGAAGGATCGGATAAATCTGAATGGCGGACGGGTCGTCCACAGGTCCGACCGGACGGAAACAGATCAACCGTGTCCCCATCGACTCGGTTTCAAGCAAAGCAAGCTGCTTGAGATATTCGATTGCCAAAATATCGTTCGGCTTTTCGATCAGGGCAGCAACCTCTTCCCCCAACACTTCCTTGACGGCTGCGTGGCGGGCTGTGGGATAGGACAAACCTTCTCCCATGGCGCGCTGGATCTGCACAGACAGTTCATCGCTTTCGAACGCAAGTTCCTTAGCCAGTGCCTTCATTGGCTCGAGCGCTGCAGACTCACTGCCAAATGCGATCGCGTCGATCATACGCAAGCCCGAGAGCAAACGTACACCGCCCCGCGCGAAATTTTCCGCACCGGTCGCCGAATACGCAAACGGGAGTTCAAGCACAAGATCCGCCCCGCCCCTGACGGCAGCTTCCGCCCGGAGATATTTATCGAACTGCGCAGGATCGCCGCGCTGCAAAAACGGTCCGCTCATCACGCAGACCACGCGATCACAACCGCTCAGCCGCTTCGCCTCGGTGAGACAGTGGGCATGACCGTTATGAAAGGGATCGTATTCTGCGATAATGCCGAGCGTCCCGGGCATCGGCTATTCGTCCATCTGGGTCTTGTAGGACAGTTCCCGAATCTCGTTGCGATTTTCCGTAAGCCGGTCGCCAATCCCCTGGAAGGTATTCTGCAGATTTGAAAACATCTCGCCAAAATATTGATCGTTCAAATGCTCCATCTTTTCCTGGAAATCATACAGCACCTTGTCGAGATAATCATAGGTGAACATTTTCAGCTGTTTGGCGCCCGCCTTCGCACTCTCATCTATCTCCCTGCCACGCTGCTTCGCACGCGTTGTGATCTCGTTTTGGTCAACAAGGATATCCGCCCGCTGCCCGGCATCCTTGATGATCGTCTCGTATTCTTCCTTCGCGTCATTGAGGATGCGCTCGCGTTCGTCCTTGATAAACTGAGCCTGCGTGATCTCATCCGGCAACGCCTTGCGGATATCGTCGACGATCTCCAAGAGTTCGGCTTTGTCCACCATGATCTTGTTGGTCAGCGGTACGCCCGCAGAAGTATCACAAATCTCTTCGATTTCTTCCAGTAAATCCAGTACTTTCATTTCAATCCTCCAAACGCTCAAACGCAAATTTCGCGCGGCCTTCGCTGCCATGGTTGCTTCTCATCATTATAGCACCGAGTTTTGTGATTTTTCAATGTTTTTCATATGATTGTAAACTTTCTCGGGCACAAGCCCCGAAATTTCCCCTCCCAGCCCGAAAACTTCCTTAACAATACTCGAACTGATAAAACTATGCGCCGGATCCGTCATCAAAAAAATCGTCTCCACCCCCGGTCGAAACAGCCGGGCATTCATCTGCGCAATACGGATCTCATACTCAAAATCCATCGAAGCCCGTAGCCCCCGCACCACCGCGCAGATTCCATTCTCGTTCACATAGTCCGCCAGCAAGCCACCGTAGCTGATGATTTCCACATTCGGAATCTTTTCCGCAGCGAACCGAAGCATCGCGATGCGATCCTGCTCCGCATACCGAGGCGCCTTCTCGCTATTGGTCAGCACCCCGATCACCAAAGTCCCGCAAAGCCGCGCCGCCCGCGCAATAATATCCAGATGCCCATTTGTAACAGGATCAAAGCTGCCCGCATAAATCATCTTCCCCGTATTCATTTCCTCAAACCTCTCGTTTTGCACCCAACATCAAAATTTCCTTTCGCAATGACTTTTCACAAGTCTTCACTTTCATACCGTATCATGTCGACCACCGTATTCCCGTACCGCTTCACGCGCACGGCGGCCATCCCATCCGGCAATTCATCCAAATAAGCATCCGCTTTCCCATCCCGTTCAATAAATATGAGAGCCTCTTCAGCCAGGATACCGCTCCCGGCCAGCGCCCCGAGGATTTCTGAATAATATTCGCACAACGCGTACGGCGCGTCAACAAAAACAAGTTCCGCACCGCTCACTGTTTCGGCAATTCGGGCAACAGCAGCTTTCCAGCCCGTTCCAATCAGCGCCGAGCGATCCGGCGGCGACCCAACGTGGTTCAAATTCTGTTTCACAAGCGCAAGCGACTCCCGTGAAATGTCGACAAAATAAACAAATGCCGCCCCTCTTGAAAGCGCCTCAATCCCCAGGGATCCAGACCCCGCAAAAAGGTCGATACAGACCGAATCCAAGATCCAAGGCTGCGCCATACTAAAGATAGCCTCCTTGACACGGTCCGCAGTAGGCCGAACACGATCATCCTTAGGAGCAAAAAGCTTACGTCCCTTATATTCCCCGGCAATCACCCTCAGCGGCATCCATCTACCTCCCTGACACCCCTAATAATATCTCATCAAGTTTGATGCGCAAGGCTGCATGCTCGGGCGCTTTCAGCAACGGGTCTCGTGCAAACAGTGCTTTCACGTCTTCTCCAGACTCCTGCACCACCTCGATGTGCTTCGCAGGGTCTGCAATCTTTAGTTCCGGCAAGCCGTGCTGACGCACACCGAACAAGTCTCCGGGACCCCGGAGCAACAAATCCATCTCCGCGATTTTGAAACCGTCATTGGTCTCCTCGAGTGCCTTGCCGCGCTTCACTGCCAATTCTGAATTTGAGTCCGAAATTAGCACACAGTGCGACTTTGCCGCACCGCGCCCAACTCGGCCTCTCAGCTGATGCAACTGAGAAAGCCCGAAGCGTTCTGCATTCTCAATGATCATCAGCGTCGCATTTGGCACGTTGACGCCCACTTCGACGACGGTCGTGCAGACGAGCAAAGCAATCTCACCGGCCACGAATCGAGTCATCACGACATCTTTCTCGGCAGGTTTCATACGCCCATGCAAGACGCCGATCCGGCGATGCGGAAATCGCGCCGCCAATTCCTCCGCCAGCCCCGTCACGGTTTTAAGCGCGGATCCGTCGTCACCCGGGCCGCCACCTATGTCATTATGGCCACAACCCATGTCATTGCGGTCGCCAACCCGCAATCCATCGTCTGTTTCCCGCTCATCGATCATCGAAGCGACCACATAAACCTGGCGTCCTTTCGCCATCACTTTTTCCGCGAACTCGTAGACCGCGTCCCGCTTCTCCGCTCCGGCCAAACGCGTCCGGATCGGCTTCCTGCCCGGCGGCATTTCGTCAAGCGCCGAAGCGTCCAGATCGCCGTAGAGCAGCATGGCCAGGGTCCTGGGAATCGGCGTCGCCGTCATAACGAGAACATCGACCGCGCCGGCGGAACCATCCCCGCGCCGGTGGCCTTTCTCCTGAAGCCGGAGCCGCTGTGCCACGCCGAAACGGTGCTGCTCATCCGTGACGGCAAGCCCGAGCCGCGATGGGAGAACATCGTCTTCAATCAGTGCGTGTGTGCCGACCAGAATGTCGATTTCGCCCGCAGCAAGCGCTTCTTTGACGGCAGTCTTCCCGGCAGTCGTTAGGCCCGATGTCAGACAAGCAACCTTTAGTCCGGTCTGCGCAAAAACGCGCGCAAACTCCGCCGCCTGCTGTACAGCCAAAATCTCGGTCGGCGCCATATACAAGGTTTGCGTTCCCCGCCGCCCCGCCAAAAGCGCCGCCGCCATCGCCACGGCAGTCTTTCCGGAACCCACGTCCCCCTGCAGCAAACGAGCCATCGGCCTCGCCTCCTGCATGTCCGCAAAAATTTCCGCGATCGCCCGTTCCTGCGCGCCCGTAAGGGAATAAGGCAGCAGTCCCGCGAACTCCTCCCGAACGTTATCGATATTTGGATTGCGGCTCGCCTTTTTTCCGCCGACTTCAGTCGGCAATGGAAAAACGGACAGCGAAGCGAACGCAGAGAGCGGAGGAGAGAGCAAAGCGAACGTTGGCGGCCGCAATGACACACAGCCGTCATCCCGGGCGCCGAGCCGGGATCCGCGGTTACGCAGCAGAAAAAGCCCGGCCTGCAGCAAAAAGAGCTCCTCATAGATCAGCCGATACCGCGCGGATTTCAGCGCGTGTTCGTTTTCGGGGAAGTGGATATTTCGAAGCGCATAGGACGGCGGCGCCAGATGACGCGCCGTTACGATCCGCGAAGGGATCATCTCTCCTTCCGCATCCGCCGCGGGGATGGCATGCCCGATCAAATTCCGCAGTATCTTCTGTGTCACACCCGCGGTCAGCGCATACACCGGGACAAAGCCCGCGGCCTTTACCGCCTCGCCGTCCGCGGGTTCGTCGATCTTTTCGAAATCCGGGTGCGCCATCGAAGCGCCGTTCAGCGAGGCCCGTACCGTGCCATAGAAAAGATAGCGCCCGCCCTCTATGAAAGTGTTCCGCAAATATCGGTGACTGAAAAAGAGTATGGTCAGTACGCCGCTGTCGTCTGTCGCCCAGAGCCGCATCGGCGGACCCGGCCCGCGGCCGCCCCGTGCCGAAAACGGTGGCACACTCACCCGCGTCACACGCGCGGAAATCAGCGCGGTTTCTCCGTCCCGCACCTCCGTGACCTTGCGGATACGGCGTCTGTCTTCATACCGAACCGGATAATGCCGCAGCAGATCGCCTACGGACTCGATCTTCAAGGAGGTTAGCCGCTGTGCCCGTTTTGCCCCTACGCCCGGCAGCAGCGCCACCTGATCAGCAGGATGAATTTCCAAGGAAACCATCAAACCCGGAAGCGGTCGACCATCTGTTTGAGATACTCCGCCTGCGCGTGAATCTCTTCACTTGCCGCGGCACTCTCTTCTACCGTCGCGCTGTTTTGATAGATCATCTGATTGAGCTGATGGATGGCTGCGTTGATCTCCGCGATCGATTCGCTCTGCGCCGCCGTGGACGCCGCGATCTCCGCGATTGCCGCAATACCTTCGGAAATACTCACGGCGATCGTATCAAACGATTCCGTTGTCTCGACCACGATCGAATTGCCGTAAGCTGTTTTTCCGATCGCGTTTGAAATCATCTGTCCGCTCTCCCGCGAGGCATCCGCACTCTTCTGTGCCAGATTCCTTACCTCGTCCGCGACGACGGCAAAGCCCCGCCCCTGCTGTCCGGCTCTCGCCGCTTCGACGGCGGCGTTCAGTGCCAAAATGTTGGTCTGGAACGCGATCCCGTCGATGGCTTTTATCACGGTCCCGACGGATTTCCCCGCCTCGCCGATTTCCAGGATCGCCTGCCGCATTTTCGTCATTTGTCCCCGTCCGGCGTCGGCGTCTTCGCGAATACGCGCTCCCACCAGATTGGCATTCAGGGAACGTTCTTTATTCTGTGCCGCCGTACTGGCGAGATCGCTCGTGGTCGCGAAAAGTTGCGCAGCCGTTGCGGATTGTTCCTGCGAAGCTGTCGCCAGAGACTGTGCGCCCGATGAGAGTTGATTGGCGCCGTTCGCCAGCTGATCGGCAGCGGTCCGAACGTCCAGAACCATTTGGCCGAGGTTCTCAACCACTTCATTGACCGCAAGGCCTAGGGTATCGTGACCTGAAGCCAGTTCAACGCGTCCGGTCAGATTACCGGAAGCAACCTGCTCAAGGATCCGCACCTTCTTGTAGAGATCGCCCGTCATTTTGTTGAACGCATAGGCAAGTTCTCCTGTTTCGCTACCGTGCGCCGCATCTTTCGCCATCCGGTCGCGCGTCGCCTGATCCAACGTGAGATCGCCGGTATCGCCGATTCGTTTCGCGACCGCCGCGATTCGCAGCACCGGATCCGTCATGGCTGTGGCCAGTGTTCGGGCGACAAAGACGGCGAAGAAAAGCCCGACAATCACGATCACGATCAGCGTGGTCGCCGCGCTTTGAAATTGTTTTTCATTGCCCGCCACGATTTCGGAGGCATAGTCTTCGTTTACTTTGTAAATCTCGTCCAGTTGGGTCAAGATCTGCTCGCTGACACGATCGACGCCCTGAAGTAGCGATAGCTGATTCAAATCGCTCCCCGTTTCGATATCATTCAGATAGGCTGTCTTGGACTGCGCAAAATCCACAAAATAGAGATTGTAGAGCTGCTGTGTGTAATTTTCTTCGACTTCCGAGGATTTGAAGGCGTCGAATTTTTTGAAGGCGGCATCGAAGGCGACTTCCTGCGCGTGCAGATTTTCTTTCTCTGCCGCCAGAACACTGGCATCAATACCGTAATAATTAACAATTTTTCGCAGACTGATCCGCTGGCTGGAAAAACTGTTGTACATCTCGGCCAGCCCCTGCATATTCACAACAGTCTCGTCGTACATCCGCACATTGGACTTTTCGAGCCTGTTCATCGAATAAATGCCGACCGCACCGACGATAGCCGTGATCACGGCAAAGACCAACAAAGCCAGCAATAGTTTCAGTCTGAATCCGAGTTTTCCGATATTAGGTCTGCGCAATATAGTATCTTCTCCTGGCACGATTCGCCCGATTCAGCGTTATTGCCCCGGCGCCTAAAGATAGGATGCCCTGCCGGTCTTTTCACCAATCCATTGATTCGACAGCTAAATGTTGGACACAACCGGCACGACTGTCCAATCTTTAGTTGTCGGATCAATAATTTGCTGCCGAAAGCCTTACATACTACTAGTATGCGCGGTTTCACCCGAAAGGGTACAGGCGGCACCCCGCCTATCGGCGGAAATTCCCGGTATGTTGCCTTTTTTCCGCGCACCTCGCTGTGTAATGAAAAATGGACAGCGCAGTGAAGCGTAGGAGCGGGCAACGCCCACGTTGTTCCTATCGTCAGGAGCCGAGACAATACCGGAATCGTTTGCCGTTATTGTACCATAAAACAATTGAAGAACGGCGGCGAAAATGATAGTATAAAGTGCTTTGGAAACGATCACATACAAACAAATCAGAGAACTGTTTTTGACAAGACGGCCGAGGGAAGCGCACAAGGGCGACTTCGGTCATGTACTCATTGTGGCGGGCAGCAAGGGCATGGCCGGCGCCGCCGTATTATGCGCGCGGGGGGCGCTTCGGGCGGGCGCGGGGCTCGTCACCGTCTCGGTGCCGGACGAGCTGTTCTCCATCGTACAGACAGCCGTGCCGGAAGCGATGTGCATCGGCCGCGGTCTTGAGACCGATCTTTCGGAAGCCGCCCTGAAGCGCTATCACGTAATCGCACTGGGCCCGGGTGTCGGCACGACCGCCAAATCGTATGAGTTGGTTTCCTGGCTCCTCCAGAAATATGACGGACGCTTCGTGATCGATGCGGACGCGCTGAACATCATCGCGGTCGCGGGCCGTTCGGACAAACAGTGGTTTGCAAACTTTCCGAAGATCCCGCCGCAGAGCATCGCCACCCCGCATCCGGGTGAGGCGGCACGTCTGCTCGGCGTCAGTAAGGAAGCGATTGAAGGAAACCGCATCGGGGCCCTGGCGGCGCTCCGGGCCGAACTCGGCTGCGTGATTTGCCTGAAAGGCGCGGGTACCCTCGTAACGCCGGAACAGATCAATACAACGGGGAATCCCGGCATGGCGACGGGTGGCGCGGGCGATGTGCTGACCGGCGTGATCGCGTCTTTCCTCGCGCAGGGGATGGAACTGGAGACGGCGGCGCGCGCGGGCGTCTATACCCACGGGCTCGCCGGTGACTTAGCGGCCAGGGAGCGCGGGGAACATGGTCTTACATCCGGAGACATCGCGGAATATGTGGCTTATGCCATTAAGAAATTAGCGAGCGAACCGACGCTCTGAAGTTGGTATCGTTATTTAAAGGTATCGTCATTCTGCAACAGAGTTGGAGAATCCAGTAAAATGATGATCGTGGATTCTGCCTTTTTTCCGCCGACTTTCACCGGCGAAGCCGGTACGAGAGTCGGCAATGGAAAAACGGACAGCGTAGGGAACGAAGTGACCGTAGGAGAGAGCGAAGCGAACGTTGCACCTACGTGCAGAATGGCAAGACGATTCACACAGATCAATTAAAGGAGAGAGAAATGAGTGAAGTTAAACGAAACAGTGACAAGGTGAAAAGCGGCGCGTCGGGCGCGTCTACGCGGGCGCTGTATTATGGCATGGGTTACACGCGGGCCGAGATCGACCGGCCGCTGATCGGGGTGGTCAATTCGCAAAACGACGTGGTGCCGGGGCATATGCTGCTTGACCGCATCGCTTCGGCTGTGCGCGACGGCATTTTGATGAGCGGCGGTACACCCATCGAATTTCCGGCGATCGCGATCTGCGACGGTATCGCGATGGGACACGAAGGGATGAAATACCCGCTCGCGAGCCGCGAACTGATTTGCGATTCGATCGAAGCGATGGCCATTGCGCATCAGTTTGACGGCCTCGTCATGATCCCCAACTGCGACAAGACCGTGCCCGGCATGCTGATGGCGGCGGCCAGACTCAATATCCCGGCCATCCTCGTCAGCGGCGGACCGATGCGTGCGGGGCGCGGGAATGGGAAGGCGCTTGACTTCAATTCGATTATGGAAGAGATCGGAACGTTCCGCGCCGGCAAGGCGACGGCCGAGGAACTGGAAGAAGTGGCGCTGAACGCCTGTCCCGGCTGCGGTTCCTGCTCGGGGCTGTTCACGGCGAATTCGATGAACTGCCTGACCGAGGCGCTCGGCATGGGACTGCCTTACAACGGGACGGCGCTGTGCGACACGGGCGAACGCATCCGCATCGCGAAGACGGCCGGCGTCAAGATCATGGAGCTTATCGCGAAAGACCTAAGGCCGCGCGACATTCTGACGGAAAAGGCTTTTCTGAATGCCATGACCGTTGACATGGCCATGGCCGGATCGACGAATACCGTGCTGCATTTGCCGGCGATCGCTTACGAGGCCGGACTCAAACTTAGCCTGACGGACTTTGACGCGGCGAGCGCGCGCACGCCTTACATCGCAAAACTCAGCCCGAGCGGCGTACACCACATGGAAGATCTGCATTGGGCCGGCGGCATCCCTGCGATCATGAATGAACTCTCGAAGAAGGGCTTGATCGTCACGGACATCCCGACCGTCACCGGCTTCACTGTCGGCGAAAATATTGCGTCAACCCCGGTGGTTGGCAACGACGTGATCAAGTCGATTGATGCGCCCTATCGCGATCGTGGCGGCCTCGCCATCCTCTACGGAAATCTGGCGACCGACGGCGCTGTCGTCAAGGAATCGGCAGTCGCGCCCGAAATGCTCCGGCACTCCGGTCCGGCCGTCGTCTTCAATTCCGAGGATGATGCGACCGCTGCCATTAACGACGGTAAGATCAAAGCCGGCGACGTCGTCGTAATCCGTTATGAGGGTCCGCGCGGCGGCCCGGGCATGCGCGAGATGCTCGGCCCCACCTCGACCATCGCAGGCATGGGGCTCGACAAGGACGTCGCCCTGCTGACGGACGGACGTTTCTCCGGGGCTTCCCGCGGCGCTTCCATCGGGCACATCAGCCCCGAAGCGGTCAGTGGCGGTACGATCGCGATCGTGCGGGACGGTGACGTCATCGACATCGATATCCCGGAACGTACGCTTTCCGTGCGCCTCACGGACGAGGAGATCGCCGCACGCAAAGCTGCCTTGGTACATCCGGAGCCGCGCGTCAAAACCGGCTACCTGGCTCGCTACGCAAAACTTGTACAGTCCGCCAACACGGGCGCGGTGCTAGCCTAGTTTTTATTGCTCCTTGAAAAAAAAGCGAACTGCTTTCATTTTCCGCAGCGCGCTACCGCGAAACGGGTTTTAGGTCGCCGTTGCGGTAGGCGTGCAGCAGCTTTTCCAGGTTTTTGATCTCCTCCTGCAACTGCACACCGGTGTCGGTATCCCGAATGAAGATGCGCTCCTTTGCGGGCGCCATGAAGCGCAACTCGCTGATGATGTCCGTGCCGTTTGCCACCGCGTCCTCGAGCGAAGTGAAGGGCTCGTGCGTGATGAGGTTCATGCCGTGCGAGTTGAAGGTAAGCGTACAGCCTGCTTGTCCGCTCACCGGTTGGTAGGCTTTCGAAAAACCGGCATCGATACAGATGATCTTGCCTCCCGCTTTGATCGCCGTCTCGCCCCTTCCGTAACGCACGGGGATGTGACCGCAAATCAAGTGGGCTGTTTCTTTATCCAGGCCGAATTCCTCGAAAATGCGGTCGGCCATTTCGACATTTTCATAGTTTCGATAGAACGGACCGGCAGTCTCTTCGTGTGTCTCTTTTTCGCGGATAAAATAGCGTTCGAGCGTGGCCATCCGATCTTTGCCAAAGAGCGGCGATTCGGATCCGCACCAGAGATACCAAAACATGTCCTTGCCCTCATCGGTCGCATCGTGATAAGCACGCCGTACTTCGGCGTCAATACGGTCGAGCAAGAGCTTTCCTGCGTAGGCGCCGCGCGCAAACTGCACCGTCTTGAACGTCAGATCCTCATGCATCGGAATACCGGCATGAATGAGCAGATTGTTATTATAGATCTTGTACATGCCTCCCCGATCCAGCAGGAAGCGCGTGTGTTCACGCAGTTTTTCACTGGAGATAAAGGATGCCTGCAAGGCCAGAATGACCTTCTCTTCTTCGGGCGTCAGCGTACCCGGATCGCCCGTGAGCGTGGGCAGATACTTTGTATTTAGCTTGTAACGCGTGCCGTCCACAAGTACCGTATGTGCTTCATGATCGTAGGTCGACAGGATGATGCGGTTCTCCATGCCGAGGATGGGATTGCGGCGGCAGGCCGCGTCCTCAAGTTTAAATTGTATGATGGCGATCGCTTTCTGCATGCGCGCCATGAGCCGTTCGTCCATATCGGGGATCTCATCCGTGATCTTCGGCAGGAATCCCTCCAGATCCGGGTCATCCGCATAGGTACGCAGTGCGAACATGGTGAGCGGCAGAAGATTGATGCCATACCCATCCACGAGGATCGCTGTATTCGCGTAACGCAGACAGATACGCACGGCGTTCGCGACGCAGGCGAGATTGCCGCTGGCGGCGCCGATCCACAGAATGTCGTGGTTGCCCCATTGGATATCCGTGCTATGCTGCTGCATCAGCTGATCCATGACCAGATGCGGACCCTTGCCGCGGTCATAGATGTCGCCGACGATATGAAGCCGGTCGATGCCAAACCGCCGAATCGTTGCGGACAGCTTGATGATGAAATCATCGGACGCCCCCGTTTCGACAATCGTGTTCACAATCCCATTATAGTATTCGAGCCGGTCACCCGTGACGTCCGTCTTGAACAGGAGCTCTTGCACGATATAGGCATAGGTCGGGTCAAGACCATTGGCGATCTTCGAGTGGCTGTATTTGTGCGATACCACACGGCAAAGCACAATGAGACGCGTGATGGCAAGCCTATAATAATCGGCATCCAGCCGGCCTTCCCCGCGAAGCCGTCCCAGCATGGCGATCGGATAATAGATCAGTGTGCAAAATTCGCGCAGTCCCGCTTCCGTCAGGCGGAGCTCCTCCTCGATATCCTCGCCGCAAAAAGCCTCAATCGCTTTTTCGCGAATCGTGCCCGAGCAATTGCGCAGTACATGGTTGAAAGCCTCGAATTCTCCATGGACGTCGGAGACGAAATGCTCCGTTCCCTTCGGGAGATTCAGGATCGCATTGCGGTTGACGATCTCTGCGCTGACTTCGGAGATCGCAGGATATTTCTCCGCCAGCAAACGCAGATAGCGCATGTCTTCGGCGCTGATGGTTTGTTCATTTTGTGTATTCATAATAGATGTATTATCGCACGAAACGGATACCGTTCTCAATGAAAACTTCGTTCTTCGTCAGACCGCGATTGCGGCCGAAACATAGTACCAAATGATCGGTATGACCAGCGCTGGGAGCAGATTGGCTACCTTGATCTTTGTATGGAGTAGGAAATTGATTCCCAGTACCATGACGAGCGCATAGCCTACCATGCTGAACATCCTGATCAGGTCATCCGAAATATAGGGGGAGATGACGCCGGCCAACAGGGAGATCGAACCCTGGTAAATCAGCACCGGAATCGCCGCGAAGATCACACCGAAGCCCAGCGATGACGCCAAAATGATGGAAGTGATTCCGTCAATGATCGCTTTCGTGATCAGTACATTACTATCACCCACCAGCCCATCATTCAACGCGCCGACAATACCCATCGCCCCGACGACAAAGATCAGCGTGGCGGAAACAAAGCCCTTCGAAAAACTCCCGGCGCCAAGCCGTCTTTCAATACGGTCGCTGATTCCATTCACATGATCGTCGATCTTCAGCGCTTCTCCAATCGCGCAGCCAACCACCAGACTGATCAGAAGGATCAGCGCACCCCGATCATGAAGCCGCCCGGTTACCGGATCCACATAGAGCATGGCTGTCAATACGCCATTGAGGCCGATAATGAGAACGACAAGCCCCTGCACTTTGAGGATCGCACCCGAGATATGTTCGGGAATTCCGCGCTTCAGCAGTAGTCCGATCAGGCTGCCTGCGAGGATTCCTCCTACATTAATAAGTGTACCTGTCAATCGCTTTCCCTCATTATCAACATCATAGGCCTACTACATGTTCACTGGATTCTGCAACTTTATTGCAGAATGACAGCGCGAATGAACAGCCGTATTAAATCATTATTCTACACTTTTTTCAAAGAGAGGTTAAGAACCAAAGCGATAAGAGTAAACACAACCAGCATGATAAAGAACGGCACATAGCTTCCGGTAGACCTGAGGATCACACCCGCGATCGTCGCGGCAAAGGAGGCCGGAAATAACTGCGTATTATACACACTGAAATTCAGCGCGAAATTCTTCGTTCCGAAAAAACTCCCGGCAACGCCGGAGGCGATCGGCGGACAGGATCCGTAAGCCAATCCGACCAACACAAATCCCGCGATGAGCAGCGGCCAGACGCCCAGCCATACCGATACCAGCATGATCGCAGAAGCTAAAATTGCGATCGCACCTGCGATCAGCATCGTCCGCTTCCTGCCGATCGTATCATACAAAAATCCGAAAAGAATCCTGCTGAGGCCGTTGCACACCGACAGTACGCCAACCAGAGAAACCGCCAGCGCCTGTGTCACGCCGACGCTGAGAGAAACATCCATCGCCAAACTAATCACACCGTTGCCGACCGCAGAGATCAGCATCAAAATGAGATAGGACTTCCAAAATGATGACTGCCGAACCATTTGACCCGTTGTTTGATCTTCGGAAGTTTCGCGAGCGCCATGAGCCTCACTCACCTTTTTCCGCCCGCCGGCGCCCAGCACATTCACACGAGCGTCCGGTACCCGCAAAAAGAAAGCGCCGATGATCAGGACGACCATGATGATCAGCCCAAGGAAAAAATACGCATTGCGCCATCCGGAGGTATGAATGAGTCCGTTCATGATCGGACCAAAAACCAAGCTGCTGGCGCCGAAGCCCATCATGAGGGCGCCCGATGCCGTCGCGCGTTTGTCCGGGAACCACTTCGTCACAGCGGAGATCACGACATTGTACGTAACGCCGATGCCGACGCCGGCCAGCCCGCCATAAAAAACGTATAGCAAGCCAATCGCCCCGGTCAGCCTGGACGAGCCGAAAAATCCGATAAATATTACGATGGAAAAAAGAATCACGGTAACGCGGGGCGACAGTTTCTTCGTAAGAATCCCACCCAAAATACCACCGATGACAAAGCCGCACATCGTGATCGTGAAATTGAGTCCAAGCCCGGCGCTGTCCCAGCCGAATTCCGCCGCCAGCGGCACCTTCAGGATGGACCACGCATAGATGATACCTGCCAGCAACATCATGATGACGCCGGCGACCAGATAAGGCCACCGGACCAATTTCTTCGCCGCGCCTGTTTTCTCTTCAATTTTGTCTTCTGTTTTCTCCTCTTTTTTTATATCAATATCGCTCAAATTTCTTCGCCTTTTCCTCTCTGTTCAATACGCGCAGACCACCAAACGCCAGCGCTTCCATTTCGTTTTCGCCGGGCAGGATATAAACCGGCGCAAGAAAACCAATACGCTCTTTTACCATACCCGTGAAATATTCCGAATGGGCGATGCCGCCGGTCAGAACGATGGCGTCAATCTTTCCGTTTACCACAGGCGCAAGTTTCGCCAGATTCTTCGCGACGGAAAGCGCCATTGCCTCGTAGACAAGTTTAGCATATTCATCCCCGTCCCGGATACGGCGTTCGGCTTTACGCGTATCGGTCGTACCGAGCAGCGAGATCAGACCGCCCGCCCGCTGGAACCGACGCAGGACTTCCTCCTTCGTTATCCCCTCTTCAAAGCAAAGGCCGATGAGCTGAAAATTCGGAAGATCGCCTGCCCGCTCAGGTCCAAAAGCGCCCTCGTCGTCGCTGATCATATCGATGATCCGCCCGTCCGCATAGAGGCCCACGGAGATGCCGCCGCCCAGATGAGTCACGAGGATATTTTTCTCTTCGATGCTCCATCCCTGTTCCCGGCAGAGTTTCAGCGCCGCCGCATGCATGTTCAGATTGTGCCCCTGTCCGTGCCGTGACATCCCCTTCATCCCGACGATGCGGCAAACCGGGAGCATCTCATCGACCGTGACCGCATCATAAATATACGCTTTAATCCCTGCCTTCTGCGCAATCTTCCAGGCGATCTCCATGCCGGTCAGAGAAGCGTGCTGGTCGATCGGATCGGTCCGCATCTTTTCAAGCATAGCCTCATCGACTTCATAGGCGCCGCGTTCCACCTTCGCAAAAGGCCCGCCGCGCGAAACAACCGCATCGAGATCCGGGAAGCTGTATCCATGCTTGATTACCGCTTCTGATACCAGCGCAAACCGCATATCGACTTGATCGAGGATCGCCTTGTATTTCTTCAGTTCCTCAAGCGGATGCCCGATCGATTCATCCCACAAGCGCTCCTCATCTTCATACATTGCAATCTTTGTCGACGTAGAGCCCGGGTTGATCACGAGAATTTTCTTTCCCATACGCTGTACCTTCCTGATACCTTTCTTACATCAAACTTACACTGGCCTTACACTGGCCTTACACCAGGTTCATGCCTGTCCTGAGCGCCTGCACATTCAGATCGACAAGCTTCGCCGGCACATTGCTGCGCACAATCCCTTCCCAGTCGATCTCTGCGAGACCCATCTGTTTGACCGTCGCGCCGAGCAGGATGACATTCATGACCTTAACGTTCCCGAGATCCTCCGCCGCCTTCGTAGCGTTCACAACCGACACCGGGATACCCGTTTTTTTGATTTCCTCGATCGCATCATGCGGATACACTGCTGCGCCTGTCAGAATCGGCGTAGAATTGATCTCGATCTCGTTCACGATCACACTGCCCGTCGGTTTCAGATACTCCAGCCACCGCAGCGCCTCCATCTTCTCAAACGAAACGAGGATCTCCGCATCGCCGAGTTCGATCACAGGCGACTCGACCTTTTCGCCATAACGCACCTGCGAGGACACGCTGCCGCCGCGCTGCGCCATGCCGTGGATCTCGCTCATCTTCACGTCAAAACCCTTTTCCATCAGACCGAGCGTCAGAAGTTTGCTCGCAAGAATCGTGCCCTGCCCGCCGACGCCTACCAAAAGAATACTCTTCGTCATATTACTCTTCCTCCTTTACGATCTACCTTGTCATTCTGCGCCGCAGGTGCAGAATCCGTCTGTCTTTCCCGCAATTCCGTCTGTCATTCCCGCGAAGGCGGGAATCTTGATTTAAAAAAGCGCATCGAAGCGGAAGTCCCGTCTTCTCTGCGCTTATTCATATTTTTTCTCTCAGATCTTTTGGATCGCATCTATATTTTATTACATTTTATTGCCGCTGTACAATAATAATTTCGAATATTCTATATACCGATTCCGTTATTATTGTGCTCGTGGTGCATCTCTCCGCTCGATAAAATTCTGCGCGAAGTTTACTTTACTTAACAGCTACAGGCAATCAATCGGCAATCAACCTTAGCAGCAATGTAGCTGCAAACATTCGACCAAAGAGTCTGCAATCAGTCTACTGAAACAAATCATCCATGGTTACTTCTGACTGAATATTGCCCCGGTATTCATTGTGGCTGATGCCGTAGGTCGTGACGAAGGTGTTGTGCAGGGTCTTGCGCGTCTTTGTTTCCTGATAAAAAGCGCTTCGCTTGTGGCGGAGTTCTGCGTCGTATTTCTTGGTTATCGTATATTCATGATTCGAATATTTCATTTCGCATAGATTGACGATCCCGTCACGCCGATCAATGACCAGATCAATTTGCGCGCCGGGTTCCGCCGTCTTGCTGCGCCAGGAGTATACACTGGAAGAAATGCCGGAAATGCCAAGTGCAATTTTGATTTGACGCACATGGCTGAGGCATACTTGTTCAAAAGCATATCCGCTCCAGGCATTGATCTGGCCGGACTGCAAATTGCCCGTCCAAAAGTCTTCATCCAAGTGCTTTCGATTGTTCATATATTTCAAATAAAACAAGGAAAAGAAATCGACCAGCTGATATACCGCATCTCTGCTTTTCTTTCCGTAGCCGTAATACTTTCGGATAAAACCGCAGTCCTCGAGCTCGTTCAGTGTTTTCGTGAGCGCTCCGCTGTTTGCAAGTCCGGCGACGTCGATGATCTGTGACCTCGTAAGCCCGATCGCTTTTTCGCTGAGTGCCTTCACGATATGCATATGCTTTTCAGGATACTCAAATAGGGAGGAATATAGTGCGTCGTATTCATCGATGAGCGCCCCGCCGGTCCGGAAACAGAGCCGGTCAACATTTTGAGATAAACTCAAATGGCGCTCCACCTGATTCATATAATATGGGATACCGCCAAAAATCATATAACTTTCTACGATTTTCTGCCTATTATAAACAACTCCTTTTTCAGCATAATACGCCTCGCACTCCGCCAGCGTGAAGGGAGCCAGATACATTCGTTTCGTGACCCGGTTGTAAAGTCCGCCGAGGTTCCGAAACAATTTGTTGGTGATCCACGATGTGGCAGACCCGCAGGCAATCAGTAATATGTCACTTCGCCCGGAACCCCATCCGTTCCAAAATGATTCAAGCCCGGAAATGAATCCGGATCTATGCGTATCCATCCATGGCATTTCATCGAGAAAAATAATTTTCTTTCCGTCTGTCTTTGAAGATTCAATCACGTCTCGCAGTTGATGAAATGCTGTGAACCAATCGGCGGCAACATCGTAAATCCGATCGCCGTATTTGTTGAGGGCTCGATTGAACTCCTGAAGCTGTTCCTCTTTATTTGCTTTTGCCAATCCTGTAGTATAAAAAGAAAATTTATTATCAAAAAACTCCCGGATCAGAAAGGTCTTTCCTACCCTACGCCGACCATAAACAACGAGAAAATCCGGTCGATCCGCCTCTGCGTAGTCACGCAGGTCTAATTGTTCTTCTTTGCGTCCAATTATTTTCACGACAACCCTCCTTTATATTAATCGCTTTATATTGTGCAATATTTAACGATAAAGCGACTATTATTTAAAATACCAATATCATGTTCTGTTTGAATTATACGCATTTATTTAAACAATGTAAAGGAATATTCGAAGCATTAATCGCTTTATCTATGATAATTTATATAGATAAAGCGATTAATACTATATTATTTCATGTTTCATGTTGCATGATACGGGGGTGCAGGGTACGGATATAATCGGCCGCATCGATCCCGCCGTTATTTGGTAAAGCCTGAACAATTTCCAGTATGCGTGCGAAGCGTATTTCAGGATGCGGGATATTGTGATCGACAGAAAGGACATCGCACAGGCCTATATGGTTTTCGGCGGGATCCTTTATTATTTGAATGATTGGGATGGGCGTTACGGCCTTCCACAAAATATGGATCGAATCATTTTCCATGAGGATGCGCCGCTGAAAGATGAATTCGAAAGCGATTACGCAGAGAAACTCCGCAACAAGTTGTTTGCTTTCGGAAACGAAACGCGGACCACCAAAACGCCGCACCTTACCTTTGTCACGACATACGGCGTGAAACAAAACCGACATTCAAACATGGTGCAGTCCGAGGTCACGTTGGATGCACTTTTTACGCCGGTTTTTCGAGGTTGATTTCCATTTTTTATCTAATGTAGCTGTTCGGTTGGAGCTTTTCCTACATCCATTTTCACATTCGTTTTTCAGGAGGAAGGACGTCAACAGGAAACCCGAAATTGTATCATCGACTGCAGTCATGTATACTAATGCAATGGAACGAAAACCGGAATGGCTGCGAAAACGATATGCCCCCAGCGAAGCCTCTGATGAAACAGAAGGTATCTTGGCGCAGCTGGGTCTGAATACCGTTTGCAGGGAAGCAAATTGCCCGAATTATTCCGAATGTTTTTCGAAAAGAACCGCCACTTTTATGATCCTGGGAATCCACTGTACGCGGAACTGTAGGTTCTGTAATGTGACCCATGCCCTGCCGCAGGCCGTTGATCCGGACGAACCAAAACGGGTGGGCGAAGCCGTTTCCCGGCTTGACCTTCAGTATGTGGTCATCACCTCCGTGACGCGAGACGACCTGCCGGACGGCGGATCCGGGCATTTTGCCGCCGTCATCAAAGCCATACGAAGCAGCAGCCCGGGGACAGCGATCGAAGTACTAATCCCGGATTTTCAGGGCAGCGAAAGCGCCTTAAAGACCGTCGCAGACGCCGGCCCCGACGTGATCAGCCACAATATGGAGACCGTGAAAGATCTTTACGCTGCGGTCAGACCGGAGGCTGGCTACGAACGATCTCTCTCCGTCATCAGGAACATCCGTCAGTTGTCAAAGTCGATCAAAAGCAAAAGCGGCGTCATGGTAGGAGTAGGCGAAACCAAAGAACAGGTACTCGCCCTGATGGATGACCTGCGGGCGGCGGACTGCCAATTCCTCACCATCGGTCAGTATCTGGCCCCCTCAGGACAGCATCATCCGGTCATCGAATACATCACACCTGAGACATTTGACGCCTATGCGGAATCCGCCTACAGCAAGGGCTTTGATTTTGTGGCCTCCGCCCCCTTTGTGCGCAGTTCCTACAACGCAGGGGAAGCGCTCGGAAGGTAGGCTATTTTCTCTTCAGCGGAATTGGCAGCACACAACCAAAGAAGGTCGCCGGCTCAGCCGGCGGTTTGTTTTGCGCAAGCCGTCAAACAAACAACAGCTGCACCATCAGCATATAGGCGATTGTTCCGGCCGCAATGGCGATGAGTAAGTTTTTGAATAACAAATACAACGCGACCACCAGCATAACCGCCAGCAATTCCGGTGCCCCGTGCGGAGAAACCAAGATCACCGTATTCCGCAGGCAGTAGACGATGAGTATCGCCGTGATCGCAAACGGAAGGACTTTCCCCAGGTATTCCTCTCTATCGTCTTTCCTGAACTCGAGGACTTCGTCAGTAGCATACTTGGTGTTACCGAACTAAAATTACTCCTTGAATTACCGACTACCGAAGCAATTGCGAACTGCCATCTAACACGCCTGACGAATCTTGTAGAAACATACTCACACGGCAGGCATGGTAAAGAGTGGGCCATCGAATTGAGAAAGCTTGCAAGGAACTCCATCGGCGTGAACAGCAAGGCTAAAGCACTGGAGCTCCAGCAAACCATCCGGCAAATCACGTCTCTCTCTACGGAGATCGATTTGATCGAGGCCGAGATCAAGACTATTGTAATCGAATCCGATACAACACTCATGACGATTCTAGGTATTGGATACACATTTGGTGCTGTATTGCATAAAATTAGGTTGGATAATGTAACGAATTAACATATAATTAGGTTGGATAATGTAACAATATAGCATACAATCAGGTTGGATAATATCACGATACGATTGAAAGGACGATTTTTCAATGTTAAAGAGAAAAGCCTATCAGAAATTTGCAGAATGGAAGAATACAAAAACCAAACAGGGCTTGCTCGTCGCCGGGGCGCGTCAGGTCGGCAAGACATATTTGATCCGCGAATTTGCAAAAGAAAACTATGCGAACTTTGCCGAGATCAATTTGCTTGGCAACGAACTGGCCATAAATGCGTTCAAGGAGGCAACAAATGCAAGCGAGCTGATGGCCCGTATCTCCATCTTGTCAAATGTTGAACTCGTGCCGGGCGAGACGCTTGTATTCCTTGACGAAGTGCAGGAATACAAGGAGATCGTTACGGCAATCAAATTTTTGGTCGAACAAAACGATTATGATTTTGTCCTTTCCGGCTCCCTGCTCGGCGTCGAGCTAAAGAATATTCGGTCTGTCCCCGTCGGCTATCTCGATACCGTCATCCTGTATCCGCTGGATTTCGAAGAATATTGTCAGGCAAAGAATCTGCCGGCCTTTGCCTTAGAAGCCGCACGTGCTGCTTTTGATGCGTGTACGCCGGTGCCGGACTATATTCACGATCGCTTGCTCAGTCTGTTCTACGAGTATCTCATCGTCGGGGGAATGCCCGCCGCCGTATCGGCATTTTTGGAGACAAACAATTTGCTCACCGTCCGGAGGATACAGGCGAACCTGATCCTCCAAAACAAGCAGGATATTTCAAAATACAACGAAGCCGATGCGCTGATTATAAAGGAAATATATGACTTGATCCCGTCAGAACTCAACAACCAAAACAAACGCTTCATCCTGAAAGATATGAAGACAAATGCCCGATACGGCAGATATGAAGAGTGCTTTATCTGGTTGGCAGACGCCGGTGTCGCACTCCCTGTCTTCAATGCGGATGCGCCGATGTACCCGCTGCTGCTGTCCAAAGCATCCAACCTGTTCAAGCTCTTTATGGCGGATGTCGGGCTGCTCACGAGCACGTTCATCAAAGATACGTCCATCGAGATATTAAACAAGAATCCGAATGTAAACTATGGGTCGATTTTCGAAAATGCGGTTGCGCAGGAACTGAAATCACAGAAATTTGAGCTTTACTATTACAGGAGCAAGAAATTTGGGGAGCTGGATTTCGTCGTGGAAACGCCCGGGGGCACAGTCATCCCCATCGAAGTGAAGTCCGGCAAGAATTACAAACGACACAATGCACTTCGCAATGTGCTCGCAAGAGGCGACTATTCGATTTCCAAAGGATATGTTCTCAGTGAGGCAAATGTAGAAGCAGATGGGGATGTAACCTACCTTCCTATTTACATGACAATGTATCTTTCCTTGCTGTAGCAACCGAGCTACGATGATCTCTACACAAAATCGGTTTTGATCTTGTCCATATTGATACTGCGGGCAAAAAACGGCTCCTGCGGGACGCCGACCGTGACGCCGAGCAGGGGCACAAAATCATCCGGAAGCTTCAAGGCTTTTTCAAATTCCAAATCCGGACGCAGGCGAATGGTTTCCAGAGCAAACCACAGCAGTACGCTGGCGAGGCCCCGGTTTGTTGCCGCAAGGTGCATCGTATAAGCGACGATGGCCGCATTTGCAAACTCAATCCCGGGCTGCGCCGTCTGTCTGCGATGCGAAACAAGAAAGGCAAGCGGCGTCCTGTAAAATGGATCGTAGCCGCTTTCGCCAGCAAAATTGTTTGGATTCATACCTTTCGCTCTATCGAAGGCTTCTTCCATCTTCTTCTTGTCGATGCTGCGTTGTTCGGAGGCCAGCGCCAGGCTTCAATTAAATAATCAGCCAACATCTTTCGACCCGCGAAAATTGTATCATCGACAGCAGCCATGTATACTAATGCAATGGAACGAAAACCGCAGTGGTTGCGAAAACGATATGCCCCCAGCGAAGCCTCTGATGCTTATGCGGAGTTCGCCTATGACAAGGGTTTTGATTTTGTGGCCTCCGCGCCCTTTGTGCGTAGTTCCTACAACGCAGGGGAAGCGCTCGGAAGGTAGGCTATTTTCTCTTCAATGGAATTCCGAGGGCGTGAGCCTTTCTTACGATCGTGGGCTGCGTTGTCTTAAGGATCTCTGCTACGGCATAGGTGTTGCCGTACTCTTCCAGGGCTTTCTGGAGGATGCGCTTTTCGTAGGCGGCCACCGCGTTTTTCAGACTGATGTTCTGGCTGATCAGCGTGCCGATCCCATCCGTTTCCGTGCGGTCGATCATCAGGATGTTTTCCACGCTTTCGCTCGTCAGCTTTTCGCTTGTCGGGATGATCACCAAGCGCTCGACAACGTTTTCAAGCTCCCGCACATTGCCCGGCCAGCCATAGGACTTGAGCGTCGCCAAAGCCGTTCTGTCGAAGGACTTGTTTCTGCCGTAGGCGCGGTTGTATTTCAGAAGGAAAGCGGCGGCAAGATCCGGGATGTCGTCCTCGCGCTCGCGCAGCGGCGGCAGCTTGATCGGAAAGACATTCAGCCGGTAATACAGGTCGGAGCGGAACAGTTTTTCCCGGATCATTTCCTCTAGGTTCTTGTTTGTCGAAGAAATGACACGGACATTGATCCGGATACTCTCCGTGCCGCCGACGCGGGTGATCTCACGCTCCTGAAGCACACGAAGGATCTTCGTCTGCAGAAGCAGCGGCATCTCGCTGATTTCGTCTAGCAGGATCGTTCCATCGTTTGCGATTTCAAAAAGACCCTTCTTGTCCTTTGTATCCGCGCCCGTAAAGGCGCCTTTCACATAGCCGAACAATTCGCTTTCGAGCAGGTTCTCCGGAATCGCAGAGCAGTTCACTTTGACGTAAGGGCCTTTGTTCCGCGTACTCTTTTTCAGGATCTCCCGGGCGACGATTTCCTTTCCGGTTCCCGTCTCGCCCGTGATCAGCACCGTAGCGTCTGTGCCTGCGACATGGTCGACCAGTTCCTTGACCTTTAGGATGGCGGGCGTGCTGCCGATAAAACTGTTTTCCTGTCTGTCCATTTTCAGATTGCGCAGTTCCGCCTTGTATTTGTTCTTTTTCTGCTCCGCCGCGACAAGCTCTTCCCGCAGTTTTACGAGTTCGGTCAAATTGCGCATCACGGTGATGACTTTGGTCACTTCCCCGCTGTCATCCAGAAACGGCGTCCCGACCAAGAGCACCTGCCTTTGGTTCTTCGTGATCGTCGCCATCGCGGATACCTTTTGCTTTTTCTCTATGACCTCCATAGAAACGGCATGAGAAAAATAATTCTTTTCGAGCATTTCCGGAATCGTTTTTCCGACGATCTCTTCCTCTGTGATCTCCGTGATCTCGGTATACCCCCGGTTGATACTGGTCACCACCCCGGACGCATTCACCACGCAGATCCCGTCAACGATCGCATCGCCAATAATAAAGGCCGTCGTATTTTCCTCTTCAAGGTGCTTCATTTGATCGGTCAAATTCAAAATTTCCTGTTTTAGCTTCTGATTCTCGTTCTGAAGTTCTTGCATTTTGGGTGATTTCTTCGGTTCACTGCTCAATTTGATTCTCCTTGTAGTCTCCTTTGCAGTGTATCAAGACCCGGGCGGGAAAGTCAATGCGTTTTTGTATTATTGATACGTTTGCGCATTACCTGAAAATCCTTGCAGGGCAGGCGAGATTTGCCGGATGATCTGATCGTGATACAAAAACGTATCGAGAGCATTCTGCCGGTCGATTGCCCTGCGCGTTTTATCACGGGGCGGACTGGGAAACTGCGGGAATGATTCGTTGAAAAACAGCCGTGCGCGAGGGGCGTCCTTCCGGGGATCCAGAAAATTATTCACAAAACGAACCGTTTGGCACGATATTTGCTTTCTATTGTAATATCAAATCGCGTTGGAGCAGTGAGAGCTAAGGAGGCATGCTATGATCAAACGCACGATCGAAGAACTGACAGCATATGAGGCACCGGGACATTACAATATGACCGCGATGCGCGTCCACGGAAAAGAAGAGACCGGAGCGGAAAAGTTCTGGGTCGGTCTGTCTACCTTCCTGCCGGGCGGCGGCGCAGTTTACGCATATGAGGACAATCCCCTCGAGAAGGTTTACTACGTATTGGAAGGCGAGATCACGGTTGCGGACAAAGAAGGCAACGAGTACATCATCCACAAGGACGAGAGCATTTCCTTTGGGCCGAACGAAGGCCGGTATCTCGACAACAAGAGCAACCGCCCTGCGGTCATGCTCGTGATCATCAACTATCCTGCGGCATAGGCCTGCAGTGAAAAACAATGGGAATCAATAAGGTAACGATCCTCGGCGCGGGTCTCATGGGCAACGGCCTGGCGCAGGTCTTCGCAAAAGACCCGGACACGAAGGTCTTCATCCGATCCCGCAAGCTTCGTCCCAATCCGGCTTCAGGCGTACGGTCGAACTTGGATATCCTCATCGAAAACAGTGCGCTGTCGGAAGCCGAAGCCGGAAATATTCTGAGCCGCATCTCGTTCACGGATGATCTGGAGGAGGCGCTGAAGGATGCCGATTTCGTAGTCGAGAGCGTCGTGGAAGAAATGGAGATCAAGCAAGATCTTCTCCGTGATATCGAGCCGCTTGTCCGTGAAGATACCATTCTGGCCACGAATACATCGGTCATGAGCATCACACAGGTCGCGCAAAAGACACAGAAAAAGGACCGTGTGGTCGGTACGCATTTTTGGAATCCGCCGTATCTCATTCCCCTCGTGGAAGTGATCAAGGGCGAGGAGACCTCTCTTGAAGTACTTGACCTCACATACGACTATCTGAAAAAGATCGGAAAAAAGCCCGTGAAATGCCTGAAGGACGTGCAGGGATTTATCGCCAACCGGCTTCAGCACGCGATTTGGCGCGAGGCGCTCTATCTCGTGGAAGCGGGAATCGCAGACGCCGCAACGGTGGACGAATCGCTCAAATACGGCCCGGGGCTGCGCTGGCCGCATCTTGGGATCCTGGAAAACGTGGACATGGTCGGGACCGACCTTTCCTTGAACATCCAGCGGGGCGTCCTGCCGTATCTCGCCGACAACAAGGAGCCGTCGCCTTTGCTTGAGAAATTGGTGGCGGAAGGAAAAATCGGGTTCAAAACAGGCGAGGGTTATCAAAAGTGGACGCCGGAAGAGGCGGATGCGCGCAATCGTGCGCTTCGGGAGTACCTGATCAGGGTCACAAAAGATCTAAAATAGATTTCCGTGATCCCATATCATAGGGATCTATTTGTGTCCGTTATCATTTGATTGCAAGATAAGTAAAAGGAAAGAGAGAAAGGAAGAGTACACAATGGGAAAGAAAGTATTTGTAGATTTGGCGCATCCGTTCAGTGCGGAGATCCCGCGTTGGCCATATTTCGACAAACCGGTCATCGACAATGCCCATACGATGGCGAAAGGCGGCGTCCTGACGCAAAAGATCACTTGCACGATGCATACGGGCACGCACTGCGACGCCCCGCGTCACGTCATGGAAATCGAATTCGACGGCAAACGCGCACGTTACACGCACGAGATGCCCGTCGATGCTTATACCGGCGACGCCGTATGCCTCGACATCCGCATCAACAACTGGGGTCCTTATGCCGTAAAGAATCCGGAATACGACAGGATCGGGCGCGTGCCGACACTCATCGGCCCCGAGCATCTCGAAGACGCCTGCCAGCGCGCAGGAATCGATCCGGGCGAACTCGAAGGTATGATCGTCTGCCTCAACACCGGACAGCACCGGAATTTTGACGACAGCAAGAACTATTATCACTATGCGGCAGGCACCGGGATCGATGCAGGGAAATGGTTTGTCGAGCACAAAGTCAAATGCGTCGCGATGGACAGCCAGGCGCTCGATCATCCGCTTCTCACGGCGATGGGCAACAACGGCATGACACGCATGAATCTCATCGGCGCATCGGGCTATCCGATCACCGAAGAGTACAAGAAAGAATTCGGCGAAGAAGCCTATGCGGAATTCGATAAGTTTGAATACATCCGGATATTCGGGCAGGAAGCCTATGACAAGAAATTCGGCGAACTTGAAAAGATCGGCTGTTGGGGCACCTGGGAACCCTGCCATAAGATGATGCTCGGCCATGGCATCGTGGGCGTTGAAAATCTCGGCGGCGACCTTGACAAGGTCACGAACAAGCGCTTCCGCTTCTTCTGCTTCCCGCTCCGCTGGTATCTCGGCGACGGCAGCATGGCGCGCTGCGCTGCGGAAATCGACGAAGACGACCTCAATGACGTTCCGGATCGTGTTTACACCTACGGCGGAAATATTTAAGAGATTCCCGCCTTCGCGGAAATGACAATATAGTTTGTGGGAATGACAATAATGACAATATAGTTTGCGGGAATGACAGAGTAGAAAAAGGAGACAAAACAATGAAAATTTTGGATTACAGCAATGACGTCATCAAAGGCCTGTTTGATTTGACGGGCAAAACAGCCATCATTACGGGCGGAGGCGGCGGTCTGGGCCTCGCGATGGCGAAGGGTTATGCCAATTTCGGGGCCAATCTGGTTTTGACCGGGCGCACACAGGCGACGCTCGACAAGGCAGCCGCAGAACTCGAATCCACAGGGGCGAAAGTACTGACCGTTGCGGCGGATACACTCGACTTAGATGATTGCCAGAAAATCGTGAACGAAACCGTTGCCAAATTTGGCGCAGTCGATATCCTGGTTCCGGCAGCGGGCCTGGCACGCAGAGAAAAAGCGGAAGATTTCCAGAAATCCGAATTTGATATCGTCATCGATACCAATGTAAAGGGCACTTTCTACATCGATCAGGCGGTCGGCAAGCAGCTGATCAAACAGTTCAAGAACGGCCGGCCGGGCGGCAAGATCATCAATATCACGTCCGTTCGTGCGAACAACGGACATCCGCTCGGATATGGCGCATACGCTACAAGCAAGGGTGCGATCATCTCCCTGACACGTCAATTGGCGTTTGAGTGGGCGCAGTACGACATCAATGTCAACGCGCTCGGCCCCACGATCGTCATGTCCGCTTTGACGAAGCCTGTGTTTGACAATCCGGAGAGTGCGAAGGTCTTCGCGGATCGCATCCTGTTCCACCGTCCGATGGAACCGGGCGAATTGATTGGATCCGCCGTGTTCCTTGCCGCGCCGGCATCGGATTTCGTTACCGGACAGATTCTGTATGTCGACGGAGGATGTGTGGCGGCCTAGTTGGGGAGTTGGTGTAGTTGTAAATAGAGCACCGCGGGTCGGAGTGATACAAAAATGCAAATACTTCACTCCGAAAACGTATTAACATGTCGCTTGCTGATACAATACACTGTAATCAGGCGCGTTGCTACGATTCGCCGCCAAAGGAAGCGCTGATTAAAACAGGTTGACAATCAAAATGCGTGCTCCGAATTTAATCAGTACTTCCCTAAATGTGAAAGAGAGAAAGAGGTAAATTTATGAGTGATTTGAAAAACAAGAGGATCATCACCGTAGCGACGACGGGCGCTTGGCCGACGAAGGACAATACGCCGAATGTTCCGATCGAACCGGTAGAGATCGCGGAAGAGATCTACAACTGCTGGAAAGAAGGCGCCGCCATCGCACACATTCATTGCCGCAACGACGAAGGAAAAGCGGCCATGATCTTTGAAAAGTTTGAAGAAACCGTAAATCTGGTTCGCGCAAAGAAGGATTGTGATATCATCATCAACCTTACGACTTCCGGCGGCGTCAATCTCAAAGAAGAAGACCGGATCAAGCCGTTCTACGAACTGAAACCGGAGATGGCGTCCTTTGACTGCGGCACGATGAACTGGCAGCACACGACCATCTTCGAGAACAATCCGGCCTTCCTGGAGAAGCTGGGCGCGCTTATGCAGGAAGTGAACGTGAAACCCGAAATCGAAGTCTTTGATCCCGGTATGATCTACAATGCCGGCTACTACATAAAGAAAGGCATCCTGAAAGCTCCGCTCCACTTCCAGTTTTGCATGGGCGTTGCCGGCGGCATTGCAGCGTCTACGAAAAATCTCGTATTCATGAAGGATACGATGGAGGCGGTCGCTCCCGGCTCTACCTGGAGCGCTTTCGGCGTCGGTGCCGGTGCGATGGAGATCACATATGCCGCCATCGCGATGGGCGGCAGCATCCGCGTCGGCATGGAAGACAATGTTCTGTACCGCAAGGGTGAGATCGCGGACAGCAATATGGTCTTCGTGGCGCGCGCAAAACGCATCATCGAGGAATTTACCGCAGAAGCGGCGACGCCCGATGAAGCACGCGAGATCCTCGGACTCAAATAAAGACTGAGGCTTTTGCGATAACCAGCCAAACGGCCTATCATTTCAATGCGTTTGGCTGGTAATATTTATGGATTTCTTTGCCATCAAACGAATGCAGAATACAGGATGCGACGGAAGCAACGCTGATCATCCCGGCGAATCTGAAAACGATGGCGATCTAAACAAAAACCCGTCCCCTATATGTCTCATGATTATTTCGTTATAAATGCTTATTCAATACGGTCAGTCTCTTTGTATATCTCAATGATCCGATTTGTAGCATCCGCCATAAATAGCGGAATATTTAGAATACCACCCTGGTACAACAGATTCTTG